>CALROE020000239.1:0-5894 GCA_943369715.1 Bradyrhizobium ivorense | reverse complement strand
AGCGCGTTGTACTTGTCCTTGTTGAACATGATCTCGAACTGCTCGGCGTTCTGGTGATAGCTCTGCAGCATGCAGACCTTGGACACGTCGGGGAAGCCGAGAATGCGGTCCGACGAGGCGTTGTTGAATTCGGCGGCATCGAGCAGGCCGCGGTCCAGCGCGGCGACGATTTCACCGCCGGGCAGGGCGTTGACCGCGGCGCCCATGCCGGTGAACACGTCGATCGAGATGCCGACCGTCCGGAACTTGACGCCCTTCATGTCGTCGACCTTGGTGACGGGCTTCTTGAACCAGCCGAGCGGCTGGGTCGGCATCGGCCCATACGGGAACGAGACCACGTTGGCGCCGATCGAGGCATAGAGCTTCTCGAGCAGTTGCTTGCCGCCGCCATATTTGTGCCAGGCGAGCAGCATGTTGGCGTCCATCGCATAGCCGGGACCGGAGCCCCACAGCGCCAGCGCATTCTGCTTGCCGTAGTGATAGACCAGCACGCCGTGGCCACCGTCGAGGGTTCCCTTGGAGACCGCCTCGAGCAGGCCGAAGGCGGGCACCACGGCACCTGCCGGCAGCACGTCGATCTTGAGGTCGCCGCCGGTCATGTCATTGACCTTCTTGGCGTAGTCGAGGGCGTATTCGTGGAAAATGTCCTTGGCCGGCCAGGTGCTCTGGAAGCGCATGGTGGTCGCGCCCTGCGCGCTCACGATGCCCGGCGCCGCGACCGTCGCTGCGGCTCCGACGGCAGCCGTCTTCAGAAAGCGGCGACGGCTGGTAGCGGTGTCCTTCTTGGAAGTCGTCATGGTTTTCTCCCCGTTTTGAGGCGATCCCCCTGGAGATCGCACCCCATTTATTGGCAGCGACACAAAGACTTGCGCAGGGTCTTGGCAACAAAGTTCAGGACGTTGCGACGCTTCGACGCGCCCCGCCCAAGACGTGACAACCTAGCTTCAGGTTTATTCCCGCCGAATACAACTTTAGTCTGCGATCAGCGGAAATCAATCGCGCGCAGGATCACGCCGGGAGGATTGCCCTCCAGTTCGACAGCGCTGAATTTTTGCGCTGCACGCGTTTCGATCCGGTCGAGCAGCCGCAAAAATTGCTGCTCGCGCTTTTCCGGCGGCGTCCGGGAGGAGCCTTCCAGCGCATCCATCGCGTCGGTCGAGATGGCGCAGGCCACGCTGGCCTCGTCGTTCTTCATGGTGAAGCGCACGACCATCCGATTGAAATCATAGTCCTGAAACTGGCCCGTGGTCAGCGCCATGTCGAAAAGCTCCTGGCAAAAAACTTCTGGATGAACGTTCCGTCAGCCGGCGACGAACTTCTTCTTGGCCGGCGGGGGATTGAGCTCGAGGATTTTCGAAAGGCAATCTTCCTGGGTGGTGTGGGGGCCGGTGACGAAGGTTCCGCTCACCTTGGTCGAGTACCAGCCCGAAACGACGCCGAGACGCGCCGACTCTTCGGGTTTGACGTGACGTGCGGAAAGAATCTGCATGTGGCTTCCTTGACTGTGAAGCGCCGGCGGAGATCGCCCGGCGCGGGGAGGGGTTTTTCGTCCGGCAGGCGCGCGGCTCGCGCGATCCAACGCAAATTGGTTCGCTTTCGCGCGCTTTCGCCGGTTTTTGTTGCAAATCGTCGGTTCGCAGCCTCGGAACACAGCCCTGCATCCGGCAGAGGCGAACCGGGATGACCGTGCGCCTTTCAGGCCCGAATAGCCATGTCTTTCTTCTCAGCCCGCCGTCCGCGCCCGCCGTCCCTCGATCGGATAGGCCGGATCGTTGAACCCCGGCGTCGAGGGGTGGCCTGATGTCACGAGACGGTCGATCAGCGCTTCGTCCTCGGCGGTGAAGCGATAATCCAGCGCCTTGAGGTAATCGTCCCACTGCGCTTCGGTGCGCGGTCCCGCGATCACGCCGGATACGAAGGACGAGTTCAGCACCCATGACACCGCGAACTGCCCGGCGGTGATGCCGCGGGCCTCGGCATGCGCTCTGATCTCCTGCGCCAGTTTCAGCGATTCCGGCCGCCATTCGGTCTGCATCATGCGCTTGTCGTTGCGGCCGGCGCGGCTGTCCTTGTCGGGCGCGGCATCAGGGGCGTATTTGCCGGTCAGCACGCCGCGCGCCAGCGGGCTGTAGGGCACGATGCCGAGGCCGAAGTAATTGCAGGCCGGAAAATGCTCGACCTCGGGCATCCGGTTCATCGCGTTGTAATAGGGCTGGCTGACCACCGGCCGCGCGATGCCGAGGTCGTCGCAGATGTTGCAGATCTCGGCGACCCGCCAGGCCCGGTAATTCGAGACGCCGAAATAGCGCACCTTGCCCTGGGCCATCAGATCGCCCATCGCGCGCACGGTCTCGGCCAGCGGCGTCGAATGGTCTTCCTTGTGCAGGTAATAGATGTCGATGTAGTCGGTGCCGAGCCGCTTCAGGCTTTCATCCGCCGCCTGCAGCACCCAGCGCCGCGACAGCCCGCCGCGATTGGGATCGTCGCCCATCGAATTGGCGAGTTTGGTCGCGAGCACCCAGCTGTGCCGGCTGTTGGAAATGGCGCGCCCGACCACCTGCTCGGAATTGCCGCCATTATAGGCATCCGCGCTATCGATGAAATTGACCCCGGCCTCGCGCGCCTTGGCGACGATCCGGTTCGACGTGGCCTCGTCGGTCGGCCCGCCGAACATCATGGTGCCGAGGCAGATCGGCGAAATCTTCAGGCCGCTGCGGCCGAGGGAGCGGTATTGCATGGTGTGGGTCTCCGGATGTCATTCCGGGGCGATGCGAAGCATCGAACCCGGAATCTCGAGATTCCGGGTCTGGTGCTAGCGCACCATCCCGGAATGACGAAGACTGCTACGTCTCGTTCTTCAATATCTTAAACACGCCGCTGGCCATGGCGATACAGCGTTTGTCGACGGTCACCTCGGTGGTGATGAAGATCAGGCTGCGGGTGGTGCGCACCACATGCGGTTTCGAGACCAGGGTCTCGCCGATCTTGCCGGCCTCGACGAAATGGGTGTCGAACTGCACGGTCGCCAGCGTCGGCTTGCCCGAGACATAGCGGGCGGTCATGCCGCAGGTGCGGTCCGCGAAGGTCATCAGCACGCCGCCCTGCACCAGGCCGCGGCGGTTATGATGCTTGTCCTGCGCGACCAGCGCATATTCGTGCTCGTCGTCGACCTGGCGGTGCCACAGCGGTCCGATCAGATGCAGGAAGCCGGAGGTCTCGACCACGGTCCAGCCGTCGGATTTGAGCTTTGCGGCTGCTTTGTCAGTCATGTCGTCCTGTCCGTCCCCTGCGGGGCATCCATGTTTTGAAGGCATTTCATCAAACGCGGACGTGTTGTAGTCAAGCGGGATGACTAGGTCGTTCGACGATGCCACACGGCGGAATATCGCGGCGCGCTGCGCGGCGTTCGCGCGACTGCCTTCGAGCGAACCCGTGCCCGCGTTGAAGCGGGCCGCGGTGGCCGTCGCGCTTACCGAAACCGAGGCGGCCGGCGGCACCGCATTGCTGTTGACCCTGCGCGCCTCCGGCCTGCGCGCCCACAGCAATCAATGGGCGCTGCCGGGCGGACGCTGCGACGAGGGCGAGACGCCGGCGCAGGCCGCGCGGCGCGAATTGCACGAGGAACTC
Organism: Bradyrhizobium ivorense; assembly: GCA_943369715.1. Classification (GTDB taxonomy): domain Bacteria; phylum Pseudomonadota; class Alphaproteobacteria; order Rhizobiales; family Xanthobacteraceae; genus Bradyrhizobium; species Bradyrhizobium ivorense_A. Next base: position 2,267 of record CALROE020000239.1, on the reverse strand, counting down.
GGCCTCGAGCTCGGTGCGGGCGAGGTGCTGGGCCTGCTCGACGATTATCCCACCCGGTCCGGCTATTTGATCACGCCGGTGGTGCTGTGGGCGGGCAGCAGCACGGCGTTGTCGCCCAATCCCGACGAGGTCGCCTCGGTGCATCGCATCGCGCTCGATACCATCGAGGATGCCGACGCCTTCTCCTTCACCACGATTCCCGAGAGCACACGGCGCGTGATCCGCTTTCGCCACGCCGGGCAATTCATCCACGCCCCGACCGCGGCGCTGATCTACCAGTTCCGCGAAGTACTCGCCGGCCGCGATACCCGCGTCGCCGAGCTGGAACAGCCGGTATTCGCGTGGAAGTGACGGCCTTTCAGCCGTCATTGCGAGCCACCGGGTCGCGCGAATGCGCGCCCGATGACAGGCTCCGCGAAGCAATCCATTGGGCAGCAATAAGAAAGAATGGATTGCTTCGTCGCTTCGCTCCTCGCAATGACGGAGTGGTTGCAGACCGCGGTCCTTTCGGCGACCATACGTCCAACAACAAAGGGAGGCGCCCAATGCGCATCTGGAACGCTCTTCTCGCCACCGTGGCCGTATTCAGCATCGGCTTCGGCTCCGCCCATGCGCAGACCTTCCCGAGCCGCCCCATTACGCTGGTGATTCCGTTCACGCCCGGCGGCTCGACCACGATCGTCGGCCGCGGCGTGGCCGACAAGATGAGCGAGCTGCTCGGCGAAAAGATCATCGTCGACAACCGTCCCGGCGCCGGCGGCACCATCGGCACCAGGGCGGTGGCGAAAAGCGATCCCGACGGCTACACCCTGCTGCTCGGCTATACCGGCACGCTGGCGATCGGCCCGTCGCTCTACAAGAATGTCGGCTATGATCCGCGCAGGGATTTCGCGCCGATCGGCCTGATCGGCAACGCGCCGAATTCGCTGGTGGTCAATCCGTCGTTTGCGGCCAAAACCGTGGCTGAACTGATTGCGTACGCAAAGGCCAATCCCGGCAAGGTCAATTTCGGCTCGGCCGGCGCCGGCACCGCCAGCCACATCACCGGCGAATATTTCGCGCGCGCCGCCGGGATCACGCTGGTGCATATTCCCTACAAGGGCACCGGGCCCGCGCTGACCGATCTGTTGGGCGGGCATATCCCGATGGCGTTCGCGCCGATCCCGGCCTCGCACAGCAATGTCGCGGCGGGCAAGCTGCGGGCGCTCGCGGTGACCAGCGCGACGCGATCGAGCCTGTTGCCCGAGGTGCCGACGATCGCCGAATCCGGCCTGTCCGGATTCGACGCCTCGCTGTATTACGGCCTGGCGGCGCCTGCCGGCACGCCGCGGCCGATCATCGACAGGCTCAACAAGGCGCTGCGCGACGCGCTGGCCTCCGACGAGGTCAGGAAGCAACTGGCGCTCGATGGCACCGAGATCACCCCGGGCACGCCGGAAGACTATGCCGCCTTCATCGACAAGGACGAAAAGAAATGGGCCGGCCTCGTCAAGGCCAGCGGCGTCGAACAGGAGTGAGGCCCGGCGAACTCGGTGTCTGCTCACCTCTCCCGGAGGGAGAGGTCGATTTGCGCAGCAAATCGGGTGAGGGGATCAAGCCTATCGATGGACCGTACCCCCTCACCCCGGCCCTCTCCCCATGGGAGAGGGAGCAGATCGGAGTTCGATACGGGCATTCGGGGCTGACTTCGACGGCGGGCTTGCTAAACAGGTCTAATGCGCACCTCAGCGATTCGTTTTAGCCGTCGTTTTCCCCTTGGGTTCCCCGTGCTGGCGCTGCTGCTGATGGCGCCGCAGGCATGGGCTTTCGAGCCCGGCGAACTCCCGGCATCCGTCACCGAGGCGATGGCGCAGGCGGCGTCGCCGCAGGCGATCGCGGAATATCGGCGCAAGCTGCGGGAATATGAAGCCGCGCGCGCTGCGTTCGAGCGGGAAGCCGAACCCTATTGGACCGCGATTGCCGAAAAGCGGCGTGGCCGCAATGCCAAGCGGCGTGAACGCCAGGCCATCGGGCTCGATGACTACGTCCTGACCCAGCCGCCGCTGTACGACGGACCGAAGCGGCCGGTGGATCCGGAGGCCGAGGACAAGCCGCGCGAGCGCAAGCCGCTTCCGGTCGTCGCCGACTTCCTGAAGGCTGCCGCTGCGCATTTCCAGTTCACGCCGCAACGGCCCGCCAGCGAGGTCGAGTTCAAGCGTGCCTATGGCCGCGTCGCATTGGCGTCCGGGCTGACGCGCGAGCAAATCGTGCGGGTCTATTCATTCGAG
>CALROE020000238.1:0-5901 GCA_943369715.1 Bradyrhizobium ivorense | reverse complement strand
CGTCCGGTGCCACATTGAGCGCGCGTTCCAGCGCGGCGGTTGCCGAATAGTCGATCGAGCGGATCAGGCCGGCGACATCGCGGGCCGCGGGGGCCTTGCGCCGGCGATCGGCCAGGCTGCGTCGAGGCTCGCCCTCGAAATCGATGATGAAGACGTCGTCCTTGGCGATCAGCATCTGTCCGAGGCGGAAATCGCCGTGGTGGCGGATGTTGAGGCCGCCGACATCTGGTGGCAACATCGTGCCGATGCGCTCTTTCAGACTCGCGCGTTGCGCCAGCAACTGATCGACCAGCACGCGATCGGATTCCCGCAACCCCGACCGGCGTTGCTGCAGGGCGTCGCAGACCCGCTCGGCGCGGGCGATGGTTTCCTGCATCCACAGCTTCACGTGGTCGGGCCGGATCGGCTCCGGCGTGAAGTCGGCCAGTTCGCCGCTTTCGGCCAGTGCCAGATGCATCTCGGCCACGCGCCGTCCGGTCTGCGACATGTAGCGCAGATAGGGGACCTGCTCGTCGCTTTCGCCGGGATGGTCGCTCGCCGCCAGCAGGCGCTGCTCCTCGACAAAGCGGTCGAGATAGGCCGAGGTCACGGTCCAGGCGTCGCCCTGATTTTGCACGAAAGCGTGGACGACAGCGACCGCACTGGTCTTGTCGCCTTCGACCAGCTCGACGCTGCCGAGCAGCGCCGGCGTGTTGGCGAAGCCCGCGACTTCGGTCAGGAAGCGGCCGAGCTCGATCTCCGGATTGATGCCGGGCTCGAGTTTTCGATAGATCTTGCAGACGTAATCATTATCGACCAGCGCCGTGGAGTTGGATTGTTCGGTCTCGACCGCGCGGATATGCACCGGCGGCTTGAATGGCTGTTCCAGAAGCCTGGCGGTCGGCCGGAATTCGAGGCGTACGCCCTCCTGCTCATCGACAACGAGGGATTCGCGCAGATTTCGCAGCAGCAGGGCGATGAAGATCTGGTCGGTGGCGACGTCCAGCAGCGTGCCTTCGCGCGCGCCCTGGCGCACCGCCGCAAAGGCGCGGGGATTGTAGCGCTCGCGGTCGAAACGAACCCACTCGATCTGCATCGGCAGCACATAGCGCGAGCTCTCGCCGTGTTCGGTGGTCGCTTCGAAAAAGGCCAGCCACGGCCGGTTGTCGCCGATATCGCAGAACGGCACGGCCGAGGTCACGTTGGGGCGAATCTCCCGCGCCGAGCGCTCCGGATACCAGCGGGTTCGCGCCAGATAGGTCGGTAACACGTCGCGCTCGAACACGCCGCGGGTTCGCGCCAGCGACATCCAGGTGGCGCCGAGCGGCACCACGAGCGTCTCGAATTCCGGAACGACAGTCGGCTCGACCGGCTCCGACTTGTCGCGCTCCCTAAGCTGGAACCAGTAGAACCCGTACGGTGCCAGCGTGATCATGTAGGGCAGTTCGCCGATCGGCGGGAAGCGGGTGCGTCCCAGCATTTCCAAGGGTATGCGGCCCTTCCAGGCCGACAGATCGAGTTCGGTCGCCTGCGCGGATCGCGACAGGTTGGCGACGCAGAGAATGACCTCGTCCTGGTACTGCCTGATGTAGCACAGCACCGAGCGGTTGACCGGACGGATGAAGGTCATGGTGCCGCGGCCGAACGCCAGTGTGGATTTGCGCACCGAGATCAGCCGCTTGGTGGCGCTCAGCAACGAGGACAGGCTGCGCGACTGCGCCTCGACATTGACCGACTCATAGCCGTAGACCGGGTCCATGATGGTGGGCGCGTAGAGCCGCGCCGGATCGGCGCGGGAGAAGCCGCCATTGCGGTCCGGCGACCACTGCATCGGCGTGCGGACGCCGTTGCGGTCGCCGAGATAGATGTTGTCGCCCATGCCGATTTCGTCGCCATAATAGATGATCGGCGTGCCCGGAAACGACAGCAGCAGCGAATTCATCAATTCGATCTTGCGCCGGTCATTGTCCATCAGCGGCGCCAGCCGCCGCCTTATGCCGACATTGATGCGGGCGCGCGGATCGTTGGCATAGGTCGACCACAGATAGTCGCGCTCGACGTCGGTGACCATTTCCAGCGTCAACTCGTCGTGGTTGCGCAGAAACAGCGCCCACTGGCAGTTGCTCGGGATATCCGGCGTCTGGCGCAGGATGTCGGTGATCGGAAAGCGGTCTTCCTGGGCGATCGCCATGTAGATCCGCGGCATCAGCGGAAAGTGATAGGCCATGTGGCATTCGTCGCCGCGGCCGAAATATTCCTGCACGTCCTCGGGCCACTGGTTGGCTTCCGCCAGCAGCACCTTGCCCTTGGCATAGGCGTCGAGTTCGGCGCGCAGTTTCCTGATGATGGTATGGGTCTCGGGCAGATTCTCGTTGTTGGTGCCGTCGCGCTCACACAGATAGGGAATGGCATCGAGCCGGAAGCCGTCGACGCCGGAATCGAGCCAGCGCTTCATCACCTGCACCAGCGCGCTGACCACGCGCGGGTTGTCGAAATTCAGATCCGGCTGGTGCGAGAAGAAGCGGTGCCAGTAGAACTGGCCGGCTTCCGGATCCCAGGTCCAGTTCGATTTCTCGGTGTCGGTGAAGATGATCCGCGTGCCCTGATACTTCTGGTCGGTGTCGCTCCAGACATACCAGTTGCGGGCGCTCGATTTCGGATCGCTGCGGCGGGCGCGCTTGAACCAGTCGTGCTGGTCGGAGGTATGATTGATGACGAGCTCGGTGATGACGCGCAGGCCGCGCGCCTTGGCCTCGGCGATGAAGCGCTTGAAATCCTTCATGGTCCCGAAATCGGGATTGATCGCGCCGTAATCGGCGATGTCGTAGCCGTCGTCGCGGCCGGGCGACGGATAGAACGGCAGCAGCCAGAGCGCGGTGACGCCGAGCTCCTGCAAATAGCCGAGCTTTTCCGTCAGTCCGGCAAAATCGCCGATGCCGTCATTGTTGCTGTCGGCAAAGGCCTTGACGTGCAGCTGATAGATGATGGCGTCCTTGTACCACAGTTCGTCGCTCGCGTCCTTGACGGGAAGCTCCCTGGCATCGATCGACGACATCACGTTCATGGCGCGCCTCACGCCAGGCAACGGAAGAGCAAGGCGGGATCGCGCTCCGGATCGATCCGCAGCCGAATGCCGCCGTGCTCGACCGGGTGCCGCTCGCCGGAGGTCAGGTTTTCGAGCGCGGCGATGTTGCGGCGGTCGTCGGCGAGGCCGACCTGGACATCGCCGAGCGGCAGCCAGAAGTCGTGGACGTCGCGCGACAGCGCAATGGCGGCGACGACATTGTTGGTCTGATTGACCGATTCCTTGACAAAGGCGATGATGTTGCTGTCCTCGACTTGGATGAAACGCAAATTGCTGGTCTGCTGCAGCGCCGCGTTTTGCCGGCGGGCACGGTTGAGATCGCTGATATAGGGCTTGATATTGCCCGGCTTGTCCCAGTTCCGCACCTTGATCTCGTACTTCTCGGAATCGAGATATTCTTCCTTGCCCGGAATTGGTTCGTGCTCCCGCAGTTCGAAACCGCTGTAGATGCCGTAGGCGCCGGACAGCGTGGCGGCGAGCGCCACGCGGGATTTGAACATCCAGGTCTCGCCGCTCTGCAGATGATAGGGCAGGATATCGGGCGTGTTGACGAAGAAATTGGGGCGATAGTAATCGCGCTCCGGATAGCCGGTCAGTTCGTTCAGGTATTGCTCCAGTTCCCACTTCTGGGTCCGCCAGGTGAAGTAGGTATAGGACTGGGTGAAGCCGAGCTTGGCGAGGCCCTTCATCAGCTTCGGCCGGGTAAAGGCCTCGGCGAGAAAGATCGTGTCGGGGTGCAGCAGCTGAACCTCATGGATCAGCCATTCCCAGAACCGGAACGGCTTGGTGTGGGGGTTCTCGACCCGGAAGATGCTGACGCCCTGATCAATCCAGAACAGAATGACATCGCGCAACGCGTTCCACAGCGCGCCGGCGTCCTCGGACGCAAAATCGGGATTGACGATGTCTTCGTATTTCTTCGGCGGGTCTTCCGCATAGCGCATCGATCCATCCGGCCGTTTCCTGAACCATTGCGGATGGTCCCTGAGCCAGGGATGGTCGGGCGAACACTGCACGGCGATGTCGAGCGCGACTTCCATGTTGAGGGTCTTGCATGCCGCGACGAAGCCGCGAAAATCCTCCAGCGTGCCCAGTTCCGGATGCACCGCATCGTGGCCGCCGTCGGCCGAGCCGATGGCGTAGGGGCTGCCGGGATCGCCTTCCGCCGCCGTCATCGCATTGTTGCGGCCCTTGCGGTTGGTTTGGCCGATCGGATGGATCGGCGTCAGACAGACGACGTCGAAGCCCATCGCCGCGATATCCGGCAGCCGCGCGATGCAGTCCTGGAAAATGCCGTGCTGGCCGGGGTTGGTCCCCTGGCTGCGCGGCATCATTTCGTACCAGGCGCCGTGGCGCGCCCGTGGCCGGTCGGCGACGAACGGAAACAGCTGCGATCGGGTCAGATCGGGCCGCAACTGGCTCTCGGCCATGGCGGTCTTCAGTTCATCGGTCAGCAGCGGCGCGGCCTCGCCGGTCTGCAGAAAATCCTCGCATTGCCGCAGGATCACGGCGGCCGCGGCCTGTCCGCCGGCCTGCGCCTTGGTCAGCATGCCCGCGCCTTCGATGGCGTCGAGGGTGAGATCGGCGCCGGCCTTCTGCTTCAGTTCGAAGCCGTGCCGCCAGGTGGCGAACTCGTCGGTCCAGGCTTCGATGGCATAGAAATATCGGCCGGGGGCGTCGGGCACGAACGAGCCGCCCCAGCGGTCGTTGCTGTGGTGGGTCATCGGCGCCCTGTGCCATCCGCGGTCCTGCTCGCGCCGCCACACCAGCGCTGCCGCAATCACGTCATGGCCGTCGCGGTAGATATCCGCCCATACCTCGACGCGCTCGCCGACGATGCGCTTCACAGGGAAGCGGCCGCCGTCGATCAGCGGGAAAACGTCCTCGATATGGAAAGCGCCACTGGCGCTCGCGACAGTTTGAGTTGTCTTGTTCACGGTGATGCCATTGACGTGGGAAAGACGCCCCGTTGCCGTTGCGGGACGGGAGATGTTCGGGACATATATACAAAGCCGTTAACCGGACATTGGTTCCCGGGGAACGGCAGGGACGGCAGCGAGTTAACCACGGCTATCCTCTTCCGACATCTAGAGAATTTCGCGACATCTCGGGTTGTCGCGTGCAAACCCTGTGCCGAATGGACCTTTTCACCAGAGCCAGAGAGCTGGGGATCCAGACCGAATATATCGATGGTCAGGGTCACCGCCATGAGACGGACGCAGACGCGCTGCAAATCATCCTCGATGCCCTGCCGGTGCGCACGCCCTGCCGGTTTCTGGATCAGGCGGTGGTGGTACGGTCGGGTCGACCCTCCCGGACCGAACTCAGCCCGGCCGCCACATTCCCGCTGCGCTGGAAAATCGTGACGGGAGATAGGGTTATCGCCGATGGCGAGATCCGGGATCGCGCCATCGTCTGGCCGGATCTGCCTGTGGGCTCCTACCGATTGCGTCTCACCGACGCGTCCGGCTTCGCCGAGCAAGCACCATTGATCGTCGCGCCGCCGAGGGCATTCGGCGGCGATTTCGACCGCTGCTGGCTGTTGGCCGTGCAGCTCTACGGCGTCCGCTCGGCGCGCAATTGGGGTATCGGGGATTTCACCGACCTCGAAGGGTTGATCGAACTCGCCGCCAGCCTCGGCGCCGACGGCGTCGGCCTCAATCCGCTGCATGCCTTGTTCGATGACCGCCCGGGCGATTGCAGTCCCTATTCGCCGAACAGCCGGCTGTTTCTGAACCCGCTCTATGTCGACGTCGAAAAGCTGCCGGGATATCAGCGCGCGTTCGAGAGCAAGGGCTCGGTCGCGGGGCTGAGAGCGGGCGATACCGTCAATTATG
>CALROE020000237.1:0-5916 GCA_943369715.1 Bradyrhizobium ivorense | reverse complement strand
GCGCTGGCCGCGATAGCGGCCCTTCCAGGTGCGGCCGGCCACGGTGCGCGGAATGTCGTAGATCAGCCAGTCGGCGATTTCGCCGAGCTTCTCGACCGAGCGGACGCTGGTTTCCTCGTAAAGTTCGCGCTTGGCCGCCTCCCAGGTGTCCTCACCGGGATCGACACCGCCCTGCGGCATCTGCCAGACGTGGGTCTCGTCGACATGTTCGATGCCGCCGGCGCGGCGGCCGATAAAGACGAGCCCCGCTGCGTTGATCAGCATCATGCCGACGCATGTTCGATAGGGCAGGTCTTCGTAGCGCGCCATTCCGTTCAAGCCCTTTGCCTTCAAGCCGTTTGCAAACCTCTTGCAGTCACAGGTGCTGATCTGGCGGCACGACCCCGGGTCCGAAGCCGCGCCAGCCTTCTATCAGCCCGATTTTGATTTCAGCATCGCGGTTGTCAATGGCACAAGCATGATGCCGCGGCTCTCGAGTGCCTTGGTCCAGACGCCGATCCGCTCGATCGAAATCGGCAGCGCCGAGGCGACGCCGATGGCGGTCCCGCGCTCCTTCGCCAGACTCTCCAGCCTGGCGAGCGCCTTGTCGATTTCCCCCGCGGTAGGCACCGCATCGATGGCGAAATCGGCCTTGGCGAACGGCATCGCCTGGGCCGCCGCCAAAGCGGGCGCGGTAGAGCGCGGCGCCGAGCCGTCGTCGAGATAGCCCAGCCCGCGTTTGGCAGCCTCGCGGATGATCGGCTGCATCGCGGCGTCGGTCACGACGAAACGCGCGCCCATGAAATTGGCGATTCCGGCATAGCCCTGAAAGCGGCTGAGATGCCAGTACAGCCGATCCAGATTCGCATCGGCCGAGAGCGTCGTGAGCAGGGTTTGCGGACCGGGGTCGTTGTCGGGATAGTCGAACGGCTCCATCGGAATCTGCAACAGAATTTCGTGGCGCTGCGCGCGTGCCCGTTCGGCCAGTTTGGAGGGATCCGAGCCGTAGGGCGTAAACGCCAGCGTCACGGCGGATGGCAGCTTCATGATCGCGTCGGTGGTCTTGGCCGCGCCGACCCCAAGGCCGGCGACGACGATCGACACCACGGGCATTCTGGACGCCTTGGTGCGGTCGGCTTCGGCGGCGTAAACGGTGAAGGGCTTCTGCCCTTCGAACATCGTCGGGATCATGCCGTGGCGTGATTTTTCGAGCAGGCGCTGTTCCACCCCGGCCATCATGGCGGGCGCCTTGTCGGCCTCGGCCTTGTCGGCGGCGTCGCCACCGATCACGACGTCCTGACGCTTGCCGCTGGAGCCGTCGATAATGGTGACGGTCTTCTGCTCGGCCGGTGCTGCTTGCTTGGTCGCGGATTTGGCGGGCTCGGCGGCGCCCGGGGGCGCCATGGCGGATTTTTCGCCCTGGTCGGCGGGGGTGGCTGGCGGACGCAGCGCGATGCGCACCACCGGCTCGCCGCCCAGCGGATTGTCGCCGAAGATGGCGAAGCCAGCAAAGACAGACAGAAACAGGCCCAGCAAGACGGCAAGTGCCTGAATACCGGTAAATGGCAGCCGGAAACGGCGCTTGCGGCGCGCCGTCTGCTGTCCGAGCGGTGTGCTCAGATCGTCGGCCGTCTCTGCCATAGGTCTCCCCGAATCAACGGGGTCGACGATACCACGGCGAGAGTCCAGCCAAAGCCGCGATCAGGACACCGCCGGGAACCGGTGGAGACCATCCAGCAAAAAGGGCGGCCCGAAGGCCGCCCTGTTCGCAAACCCCCGTGAGAGGGGTCCAATCAGTTCGCTATCTTGCCGGCGGGCTTGTCCATCTGCGCCTTGTCGCCGGTCGGCGCGCTGGCATTGACCTTGATGCCATGCAGCAGGTCGGCTGCCATCTTCAGGGCCTTGTCGTTCTTGGCGTCCGGCGGCACGTAGGATTGCGAGCCGGTCTTCTCGTCGCCCTCGGACTTCAGATGGCCGCGCAGCGAGGCCTCGCCCTTGGTGTCGGTCCGCGACTTCAATTCGTCCGGCACGTCCTGCAGCACCTCGATATCGGGAACGATGCCCTTGGCCTGGATCGATTTGCCCGATGGCGTGAAGTAGCGCGCGGTGGTGAGACGCAGCGCGCCGTTGCCGCTTCCGAGCGGAATGATGGTCTGCACCGAGCCCTTGCCGAACGAGCGGGTGCCGACCAGCGTTGCCCGCTTGTGGTCCTGCAGCGCGCCGGCGACGATTTCCGATGCCGATGCCGATCCGCCATTGATCAGCACGATCACCGGCTTGCCCTTGGTCAGGTCGCCCGCATGCGCGGCGCGGCGCTGGGTTTCCTCGGCATTGCGTCCGCGGGTCGAAACGATCTCGCCGCGCTCGAGGAAGGCGTCGGAAACGGTCACCGCTTCCTCCAGCAACCCGCCGGGGTTGTTGCGCATGTCGATGATGAAGCCCTTCAGCTTGTCGGCGCCGATCTGCGTGGTGAGGTTGCCGATTTCCCGCTTCAGGCCTTCGGTGGTCTGCTCGTTGAAGGTGGTGATGCGGATATAGCCGATATCTTCGCTTTCGGTGCGCGCACGGACCGAACGGACGCGGATGTTGTCGCGCACCAGGGTGACGTCGAGCGGATTGTCCTGGCCCTTGCGGATGATCTTCAGCCGGATCTTGGTGTTGACCGGGCCGCGCATCTTCTCGACGGCCTGATTGAGGGTGAGGCCCTGCACGGCTTCATCGTCGAGATTGGTGATGATGTCGTTGGCCATCACGCCGGCCTTGGAGGCGGGCGTGTCGTCGATCGGCGAGACCACCTTGATCAGCCCGTCTTCCATCGTGACTTCGATGCCGAGACCGCCGAATTCGCCGCGGGTCTGCACCTGCATGTCGCGGAAGCTCTTGGCATCCATGTAGCTGGAATGCGGATCGAGGCCGGTCAGCATGCCGCTGATGGCGGATTCGACCAGCTTGCTGTCGTCTGGCTTCTCGACATAGTCGCTGCGCACCCGCTCGAACACATCGCCGAACAGGTTGAGCTGGCGATAGGTGTCCGATGTCGCGGCACGCGCGCTCGATCCCATCAGGACGGCGCGGGGCTGGGTCACGAACAGCGTCAATGCCGCGCCGGTCGCGGCGCTAAGGAGAATTACAGAAGTCTTGCGCATCATCCGCGAACCTTTTCGCCTTCATTTGCGGCCCACCATGGACCTGAATCGATTGGAGTGCCGTCCTTGCGAAACTCGACATAGAGCACGGGCTGACTCGCATTGGTGGCGAGGATGGATGCAACCTGGGATCTCGTTCCCATGGTCGCGACCGGCTCCCCCGTAAGTACAAACTGGCCGATGTTAACCGAAATGCGCTCCATCCCGGCGATCAGCACATGATACCCGCCCCCGGCGTTGAGGATCAAGAGTTGTCCGTAGCTGCGAAACGGTCCGGCGTAAACAACCCAGCCGTCACACGGTGTTGTGACCTGGGCGCCGGCCCGGGTTGCCAAAGAAATGCCTTTTTCCACGCCACCAGCACCGTCGGAACCGCCAAATTCGCGAATCTTGCTGCCATTAACCGGCATTGCGAATAGGCCCCTGGCGGACGCAAAGGCTATGGCCGGGCTCATCCGGGCGGGATCCTTCAGCGCCCCCAGATTGGGCTTGCCGGTCGGGGCGCCCTGCAGATTGGCGGTCGCGGCCGCTTTCGCGGCGCTCTTCAGATCCTGCTCCATTTTGCCGATCAGGCCCTGCAGGCTGTCGACCTGTTTGGAGAGGGCGATGGCGCGGGCGCCCTCCGCTTCCATGTCCTTTTCGGCCGCGCTCTGCTTGCGCTGGCGTTCCTCGACCAGGGCGGCCATCCGGGTCTGGTCGTCCCGGAGCTTGTCGCGGTCAGCAGCAAGCCGGTCGCGCTCGGTGGCGATGGTCTTGCGCAATGCCACCAGCTCGCTGAGGTCGCTGGCCAGTTTCTCCGCGCGCCCGCGCAGTTCGGGGACCACGGATCCCAGCAGCATGGCGGTACGCAGCGACTGCAGCGCGTCTTCCGGTCGCACCAGCAGCGCCGGCGGCGTGCGCCTTCCGGCGCGCTGCAGCGCCGCCAGCACTTCGATAATTTCGGACCGGCGCGAATCCAGCGAGCCGCGCATTTGCTGCTCGCGGCTGTCGAGCGGGCGGAGCCGGGCTTCGGCATCGCCGATCCTTGTCTCGACGCCGCGCACCTGGGCGGCGATGTCGATCAGCTGCGCATTGAGCTTGCTGCGATCCTGTCCGATCGCCGCGATATCGGCCTTGAGCTTCGCCTGCAATTCCGCGGCGCTCTTCTGCTGCGCGCGGGTGGCTTCGAGCTCCTGCTCGCGCTGCTTGATGGCGTCGGATGACGTCGAAATGGTCTGCGGCGGGGGCGCCGCGACCTGGGCCATAACGACCTGAGCGGCCGCCGGCGCCAGGTGGATGCCAGTAAAGCCAGCCGTCAACAATGCGATCGAAAGCGGAATACGGACCGAACACAGTTGACCGCGACGGGCGGTGCCTGGGTACGATTGAATGTTCCGCGTTGGCTGCATCTATCCCGATCTATGCTCTAATCTCTGGTTTAACGCGTTTTCCTGACGCGAGCCGGTAGCCACTTCGCTCGAAAACGCTCCGGTTTCAGGCGCGGTGATAAGGGTGGCCCGCCAAAATGGTCGCGGCCCGGTAAATCTGTTCCAGAAGCATCACGCGAACGATTTGGTGCGGCCAGGTCGCGGCGCCGAACGCAACGCAGAGTTTAGCCTTGCGCCGCAAATCGGGCGAAAGTCCGTCCGCGCCGCCGATCGCGAAAATAGTGTTGGCGACCGTCTCATCGCGCCAGCGGCCAAGATGCCGCGCGAAGGCGGCGCTGTCGATGTTGTCGCCGTGCTCGTCCAGCGCCACCAGCACGGATTTCTCCGGGATTGCGGCCGAAATCGCCGCGGCTTCCTCTGATATCCGGGTTGCGGCGTCGCGCGCGCGGCTTTCCGGGATTTCATGAATCTCGAGCCCGCGAAAGCCGAGTTTTCGGCCGATGTCGCCGAACCGCTCGCGATACCGGTCGGCGAGTTCCCGCTCAGGACCCTGCTTCAGCCGGCCGATTGAGACAACGACGAGGCGCATATCTTCATTTCCACGCGCATCGGCGCGCCGCCCGTTACCGTGCGCTCAGCCGAACTGCATCGGCGCAACCGATCGGCCCAAACCGATTGGCCCAAACCGATTGGCCTAAGTCGCTGCCGCCGTCGGGCCCTGGGTCCACAATCGCTCCAGATTGTAGAATTCGCGCACTTCGGGTCGGAACACGTGCACGATCACATCGCCGGAATCGATCAGCACCCAGTCGCAATTGGGCAAGCCCTCGATGTGAAGCTTCTTGATTCCGTTTTCCTTGAGGCTCTTGGCGACATTCTCCGCGATCGCGCCGACATGCCGGTTGGCCCGGCCTGTCGTGACGATCATGTAGTCGGAAAATGCCGATTTGCCGCGAAGGTCGATGGTGACCGTCTCTTCCGCCTTCATGTCGTCGAGGCGGGAGAGGATCAGGTTCAGGGTCTTGTCGGCGTCGGGTAGCGCCTTCAAGGCGGCGGCTTTGGTCGATGTCTTACGCGCGGTTTTGGGTGCGGTTTTCGCTGCCGTTTTCGCAACCTTGGGTAAAACAGACTTGGACAATACAGATGTGGTCAGGGACCATTCCTTTCACTGTATCGCGAACACCGAATCCTGGCATCCACGGGCTATTCTAGGCATGTGGGGTTAATGGTTTCAATATTCCAGTGAACCCCGGCTCTCACTTCGACTTCGACTGTTACTTCTTTGTCTTCCAGCTGCCGTCCGGGTTCCGCAGGCCGGTCGATGACAGGTTCAGTTTCATGCCGGTCAGAAACACCCAGGCCGGCGCGCGCTGGTCCGCCAGCCGGACTGCCTGATTCTCGGGCAGGCGATAGCGCGCCAGCGC
>CALROE020000236.1:0-5946 GCA_943369715.1 Bradyrhizobium ivorense | reverse complement strand
CTGTTCTTTCTCGGCGTGATCGGCGAATACATCCTGGCGATCTACGGCCAGGTCCGCGAACGGCCTGTGGTGTTCGAGCGCGAACGAATCAATTTCGAGACGCGCCCGCCGGAATGAACCTATCGATTGCGCTGAAACAACACCTCGGACTCGTTCTCCCGAACGATCGACCAGCCCGACGACGCCGACAGAAGGTTCGTCAGGTAAATCTCGACTTGAGGCGTTGCGGCGTAACGCAGGTCTCTCACGAATTTCCGCTCGGACAAGGTCGTTCCCGGCTGCTTCCAGACATATCCTCCGGTCGCCTTGCGGGTCAGGATGAGGAGATCGGGCGACACCTTCCTGAGCAGGTCTTCGGTTTGGAGATCCGAATACGTGACGTTCGTCATGACGGGCGGCAGGTAGCTGTAGGCGTCGGCGAGGATCCTGGTGTCGGCCGGATAGTGAAGCGCGACGAAGTTGCCGAGTTGGATGACACCGGCCTTCGGTTTTTCGGACGCCTTGGCCATCACACCCAGATCGAACTGGATCTGCGTCCAGGCGAAAATCAGCAGCAGTGAAGCAAAGCCGGCACTTGTCCAGGACGGCCGGACAACGTGCTTCGTCAGTGCGACGACCAATCTGAACCATGCCAGCGTGCTCAGCACGATCAGGAACGGGACGATGTGGTAGGTGAAGCGGGCCTCGCGCTCGTTGATGGCAATCGCCAGGTGCGCCGAAGTCGCCAGGACATAGAGGATCAGGACGAATTCGCTCCGGAGGCCGTCCATGGTGCAGGCGGCGCGCCATCCCGCGCGCCGGATGCCGCGGAACAGGAAGACGGCCGCCAGCAGAAGCCCGCTGAAGAGATAGAGCGTGCCGGCGACACCGAATTGAGCCGTCAGTTGCGGCCACCACAGCGCCGGATTGGCCGGTTCGACGAGGCCGTGACCTGTCGATGAATATTTCAGCTGCCGGACGAAACCGGCGACGAACGCATAGAAGTCCCTGACGGCATAGGGATTCGTCAGGGCGAAGGCGGCCAGAAAGACCCCGATCATGGCGAGGCCCTGCCAAAACAGCCGGCTCAGCGTTGGGCGTGAAAATCCCTCACGGCCCAGCGTCGACAGTGCCAGCGGAAGAAAGCAGAAGGGAAGGGCGATGGCGCCGACATATTTCGTGCTGAAGGCGAGGCCTGCCGCGGCGGCGGCAACCAGCGCATATGAGAATGTCGGCCGCGCCAGCGCGGCGCCGAGAGCGACGATGACAAACAAGGTCTGAAGCGTATCCGGATGCATCGCTTGCGAAAACAGAACGAAGTCGGGCATCGCCAGCAATCCGAGCGCCGCCCCCGCCGCGATCGCCCTCGGCAGGCCGCAGATTTCGCCGAACCGCCAGAGAGCGAGGCCCGCCAGCGCGCCCGACACGAGGGAGACGAGCCGAAGCACGAATCCGACCAGCTGGGTATTGATGGTCCAGCCAAACCAGCGAAACAGCGCGATCCCGTAATAGCTCAGTGAATCGTAGAGATTGCCGTAGTTGAAAAACAGATCGGGATCGACCGAGCGCAGCTCCAGGTTCAACTTGATCTTGGCGAGATAACGCGCCTCGTCGAGACCGAATGCCTGGATCATGCTGATATTGTCGAGGCCATAGGTCGCGGCGACGAGATTGGCCGTGAAGATCAGCGCCGCAAGCAGCAGCGCGCACATGGTCAGGACGGCGTGGAGGCGCTGTTTCATCTAGTCGATCGCCTGTGGATAGGCCAGGCGGTCGGCCACAACCTCCGGGCTGGCGAGCCAGCCGATCAGGCCGATCTCCCGGATTTGCACCCGCCCGCGCCAGGAGTAGTACAACGGGACGCCGGCGACGCTGAAATGGCGCCATGATCTGGAAAAATGCCGCGCGTCGGGGTCGATGCCGCAGGTCACGGTCTCCTCGGCTTCCTCGTTCTTGCGAACATGGGCGCACCACTCGGTGCCATCGCGCTTGCGGAAAACCACCGTATATCGATCATGGCATTTGAAGTGGCCGGAAATATCCGGACAGTCCGGCAGAAACACCACCGGCCTGCTGTCGAGGAGGCGTTCCCGCCATTCGTTGACGAAGAATTTTCGGTAACCCGGCCAGAGCACGGCGGCGATCCCGACGGCAACCATCAGGATCGCCAACGGCTTCCGAAACGATGCTGGGACTGGATTCGCTAGGGCCATCATCTTGGTCATACGGGGATAGCGACAGCCTGAATCGGTTTTCGTCCAAAGCGGGAGAGAACTTGCGGTCTTCCCCAGCACCGACGGCGGTCGGATCGGACCTGGGCGCTGCCTGCCAGCAACAAGGCCAATTTTCCGGCGTCGTCAACCGGCGCATTTTTCCGGAGAGCTGATAGCCCACGGACGATGGCAGGAGGGATTTGGCCTGGCGTGAGGGGCCGGGAAGCCTGCCCCGGCGGGGAGCTCTGGCGAGCGATCTGCGGCGACTGGGCGTCGGCCGGTGGTCGGGGGGCAGTGGATCCCGACAAAGGACTCTCGGGGACTAAGACTCGGACACGCGCAAGCAATGCCGGACAGCCGACTCTAGCAGTAGAATCAGCGCCTTGCGCTGATTCTCTCAGAGACCAAGGGAAGCCGGGCAGGCTTCAGCAGGCGGCGTACCAGCCTTCCGGAAACGGCACCAGCGGCCAGGCCATCTGGTTGTCATTGGCGGCTCTCGGCGGCTCCTCGAAAAGCGGCAGCTCGGCCAAGAAGTCTTCCTGCGGCGCGGGTTCAATCGCCATCCTGACGCTCTCCAGCAATCGATTGTATTCAACTTCGCTCATGGCGCTCTCCCTTGTTCGTGGAGCGCACCATCTCAAAAGTGATTTGGTTCCAGATTGAACGGATTGCTCAAATTGTATCGATCGAGCGATCGCGGCCATCTTGGTTACTGATATCTTAAAAGTCCCGCGGGCACCCTAAGCGGTTGCCCTCGCGACCCTTTGTGAGAAAAATCACATTTCGCCGAAAAATTTTGCCGTATCCCAAACCACCACGGCTTCCGCGAGCCGTCAACACGGGAGAAAGGCAATGACCGCACGGTTTCAACGGGCATGGTCCAAGGCGAGCCGCGCTAATCTTGCAGCCTCGGTCGGCTTCCTGCTGGCGCGCCCGGCATCGCAATCCGCCTCCGCCTCGCCGGCGACGCCGGAGCAACGCAGGACCCGCGCGCCGGCTGTCTGCCGCGCCTGTGCCGGAAATCCGCAACGTCCGGGCCGTCACTAGCTGACTGCGGCGGCAGAAGGCGAGCCTCACCGGGGCGTGCAGGGCGGTGTACGAGCAATGAGGGCTGATGGCGCCGGACCGCGTTACCTTGCGAAGATCACGGAAAGACCGGCCGGTCGGCGGTCTATTCCGGTGCCGCCTGTGGGCAGGTCGCCAGGCGCTGTCGCAATCCGGCAGACAGTGAACCGGTGTCGCGCAGCGCACGGTCTTGCATCAACTAACCGGACGCAGTCATGGTGCTGGCTTTTGGCTCCCCGGGCTGGATTCGAACCAGCGACCATTCGATTAACAGTCGAATGCTCTACCGCTGAGCTACCGAGGAACAGGCGAAACAATCGTTCGCAAGCCGGCTGCGTATAACAAAGCCTTTCGGGCTTGCAAAGGACGAAATAGCCCGTTCCGATGCGGCATCAAGAGAGCGGCGAAACTGCCTGCGCCGCAACGATTTGTTGCATTTCCGAACGGGCGGGCCACGGCCCTGGTGCCTCGCCGGCGCATTGCCGCAACCGGCGTTTCGCATGGATCAGCCGCCAAAAGGGCCCATTCGCCGACGATCCTCGATCGCGCCGGACTTGAACCCTCGAGGTGATTCGATGCCAGACGTCCTGACCGATCTCGCAAAACCGGTGCCGTCGATCGTTCCCTGCGATATTCCAGCCCTGAGCGACGACGAATGCCTGCTGCGGCTCTCCCGGGCCATCGCCGGGCACGATGCCGACGACCTGAACGAGGTGGCGCGGTTGATCGCACGGCTTGCGGTGGCCATCGAATAGACCGGCCGGCTGCTGCTGGAACCGGCGCATCGGGGAGGCTGGCGCACCAACTCGGGCGGGCGCCGGCGGCGTGTTGCGTTTTAGCGATCCTTGTACCAAAGATGGCGCGCTTCGCCCCTGCGGGCTCGCGCCCGCGCCGCCCGAAAAGGTCTGCCAATGTCCGGTTTTTCGACCGCGCGCCAGAAAATGGTCGATGGCCAGGTGCGCCCCAGCGACGTCACCGATATCCGAATCCTCGACGCCATGCTCGCGGTGCCGCGCGAGGCCTTTGTCCCGGCCAGCCAGCGCGCGCTGGCCTATCTCGACCTCGATCTCGACGTCAGCGAGGGGGCTTCGGCCAAACGCTTCCTGATCAAGCCGGTGGTCACGGCGAAGATGCTGCAGGCGGCCGAGATCAAGCAAGGCGACAACGTGCTGGTGGTGGGATGCGCGACCGGCTACGCGGCGGCGATCTTGGCCAAGCTGGCCGGGCAGGTGACGGCGACCGAGAGCGATTCGTCGCTCGCCGCTAAGGCGCGGGAGGTTCTGGCCGAGCTCGGGCTGGCGAATGTGACGGTCCGGACGGCAGCGGCCGCTGACGGCGATCCGGCCAATGTCCCCTATGATGCGATCGTCATCAACGGCGCCACCGAGATCGTGCCGGACCGGCTGTATGGCCAGCTCAAGGAGGGCGGCCGGCTGGTCGGCGTTTTCGCCACCACCCAGCCGCCGCGGGCCACTATCGTGACGCGCTCGCATGGCGATTTCGGCAACCGGGCGCTGTTCGACGCCGCTGTTCCGGTCCTTCCGGGCCTGGAGCGGGCTGCCGCCTTCGTTTTCTAGGCCGTTCCAGTCCTTGCAGGCCCCTGTTCGGGGTTTACCCATGCTTGGCCGTCCCCTTGGCGTCCCCTGGAAACCGACCAAATTCCGTTCCCGATCAGAAGTGTGGCCCAGATGCCCCACGTCGAGAGTTTCCGTTGCTGGGGGGGGACGGGGTGGTTCCGTCGCGCCCATGTGCGGAATAAGGTGAGCCGGGACTCACTGGACTGCCGCGACGTCCGGCTCATCGCTTGAGCCGACGAACAAGAACGAATGGATTTCCTGGGATGCGTGGTGTGAAGGTCTTAACCGGAGCTGCGGCTGCGGTCCTTCTGTTGGCATGGATGGGCCCGACGTCGGCCCTGGCCGACACCATCGAGGCGGCGCTGGTGCGCGCCTATCAGAACAATCCGCAGCTCAACGCACAGCGCGCCTCGGTAAGGTCGACCGACGAGAACGTGCCGCAGGCATTGTCCGGCTATCGCCCGCGCGTTGCGGTCACGGGCAGCGCTGGTTATCAATTCACCGAAACGGTTACCACTGCGGGCGGCACGCCCGAGAAACTCGTCCGAACTGGAAATCGCGGCGCCAACTCGCCGCGCAGCATCGGCGCTACGGTGACGCAGACGCTGTTCAACGGACAGCAGACCGCGAACCGGACCCGCGCGGCGGAGAGCCAGGTTTCCGGCGCGCGCGAAGCGTTGCGCGTGCTCGAACAGACCGTGCTGCTGCAGGCCGCCACCATCTACATGGACTATCTGCGCGACTCCGCGATCGTCGAGGTGCAGAAGAGCAACGTCCGCGTTCTCGAACAGACCTTGAAGCAGACCAAGGACCGCTTCAGCGTCGGCGAGGTCACGCGCACCGACGTCGCGCAGTCCGAGGCGCAACTCGCGGCGGGCAAGACCCAGCTGCTGACCGCCGAAGCCAATCTGAACACGACGCGATCGAATTTCCGCCGCATCATCGGCAACGAGCCGGTAGCTCTCGCCCCGGGTTCGCCGGTCGATCGCTTTCTGCCGGGAACGCTACCCTCCGCTGTCGATCTGGGGTTGACGCAAAATCCCAACGTGACCGCCGCGATGTTCGGCATCGACGTCAGCTATCTCCAGGTCAGGGTCAACGAAGGCGCGCTA
>CALROE020000235.1:0-5949 GCA_943369715.1 Bradyrhizobium ivorense | reverse complement strand
TCATCATCGGCGAGGGGCCGGCGGCGCGCTCGGTCAAGATCGAACTGGCCAAATTCACGCTGGTCGGCGCCACCACGCGCGCGGGCCTGTTGACCAATCCGCTGCGCGATCGCTTCGGCATTCCGGTGCGGCTGAATTTCTACACCGTGGAAGAGCTGGAAAAGATCGTCACCCGCGGCGCCCGCGTTCTCAACATCGGCATGACCCCTGACGGTTCCAACGAGATCGCGCGCCGCGCCCGCGGCACCCCGCGGATCGCCGGACGGTTGCTGCGCCGGGTGCGCGACTTTGCGTCGGCCGCCGACGCCACCTCGATCGACCGCAAGATCGCCGATCACGCGCTGAGCGCGCTCGAAGTCGACGCCGCCGGCCTCGATGCCATGGACCGGCGCTATCTCACCACCATCGCGATGAATTACGGCGGCGGTCCGGTCGGCGTCGAAACCATGGCGGCGGCGCTGTCGGAACCGCGCGACGCCATCGAGGACATCATCGAGCCGTTCCTGATCCAGTGCGGCTTTCTGCAGCGCACCCCGCGCGGCCGGCTGTTGACCTCGCACGCGTTCAAGCATCTCGGCCTCGCCGAACCGGCCCGCGATCCCGCGCAGTTCGGATTGTTCGGCGGTCCTGACAGCGACGACTGATACCAGAGTTGCTGGCCTCTCCCTCTCCCGCTTGCGGGGGAGGTGAAGAGAGCCACTGCTGACAATCTGCACGAATCCACCCGAATTCGGCTGTAATGCGCCATCAGCATGCGGGTGCATCACGGTGAACCCTCATGATCTCGCGTCGTCATTTCCTTCGTCTGGCCGGCGGCCTCGGCGCCACCGGCATCTCCACGGTCGCTTACGGCTTTGGCGAGCCCGCGCGGCTTGGCGTCACGCGCTACAATGTTCAGCCGCCGCAATGGCCGGCCGGTTTCAAGCTGAAGATCGCCGTGATCGCCGACCTCCACGCCTGCGATCCCTGGATGTCGTTGCAGCGGATTGAATCGATCGTCGATCGTACCAACTCCCTCAAGCCTGACATTACCGTGCTGCTCGGCGACTACGTCGCAGGGCATCGCAAGGTGACGCGCTTCATTCCCTGCAGCGAATGGGCGCCGATGCTTGCCGGGCTGCGTGCCCCGCTCGGCGTGCACGCGGTGCTCGGCAACCACGATTATTGGGAAGACAAGACGGTGCAGCGCGAGGGGCAGGGCACCACGATCGCAAGGCGCGCGCTCGAAGCATCCGGCATCCCGGTCTACGAAAACGATGTGGTGCGGCTGTCCAAGGCGGGTCGGCCGTTCTGGCTCGCGGGCCTCGGCGATCAACTGGCCTACATGCCGGCGCGCCGCTTCCGTCCGGTCCGGCGCATCGGTGTCGACGATCTCGGCGCGACGCTGGCGAAAGTGACCGACAATGCGCCCATCGTGCTGCTGGCGCACGAGCCCGACGTTGCGGCGCGGGTGCCGGCACGGGTCGCCCTGCAACTCTCCGGTCATACCCATGGCGGCCAGGTGCGGCTGCTCGGCTGGACGCCGGTGGCGGTGTCCGGAAGGAAGCTGGCCTATGGCCACATTCGCATGAACTGCGACGTCGTCGTCTCCGGCGGTCTCGGCTGCAGCATCATGCCGTTCCGCATCGGCGTCCCGCCGGAAATCGTGCTGGTGACGCTGGGCGGGGCGGGGGCGGTCACGTCGTAATCCCGGACCGGACCGGACAAGACAGCCAAAGCTTGCGTGGCAGGGAGATTTTGCGCAAAACGATTGCCTTCAAGGAGCGATCGGGGACCGCAAGTGACAGCACATCTCGACGGCGCGATCCGCGACGGCCGCCATCACATGCAGATCCGGGTCTATTACGAGGACACCGATTTTTCCGGCATCGTCTATCACGCCAGCTATCTGCGCTTCATGGAGCGCGGCCGCACCAATCACCTGCGGCTGATGGGCGCCGAACAGCACGCGCTGTATGCGGAGGCGCAGGCGGAGACGCCGGGCTTTGCCTTCGTGGTGCGCTCGATGCACATCGATTACTTCAGGCCCGCGCGGATGGATGACGTGCTCGAAATCGTGACCTGGCCCGTCGCGGTGAAGGGCGCCTCGATCACGCTGGCGCAGGAGGTGCGGTGCGGCGAGGCCGTGCTGGTCAAGGCCGAGGTCCGCGTCGCCTTCATCAGCGAGGGGCGGGCCAGGCCGATCCCGAAATCGCTGCGCACGCTGATGAAGGCCGATCTGATCGAGGGCTGACTTTCAAACTTGACTCCAAAACTTGACTATCTGTACCGATCGGTACAATCTCCGGCGGATCTTGAAAGCCGGAGATGTATCGATGTCGCGCCCGCCATTGCCGCCGTTCACGCGGGAGACCGCCGCCCAGAAGGCCCGCATGGCCGAGGATGCCTGGAATTCGCGCGATCCCGAGCGGGTGGCGCTGGCCTATACCGAGGACAGCCGCTGGCGCAATCGCGCCGAGTTCTTTCAGGGCCGCGCCGCGATCGTCGGGTTTCTCACGCGCAAATGGGCGAAGGAGCAGGAATATCGCCTGATCAAGGATCTCTGGGCGTTCGATCAGAACCGTATCGCGGTGCGCTTCCAGTACGAATGGCACGACGCTGCCGGGCAGTGGCACCGCTCCTACGGCAACGAGCAATGGGAGTTCGACGAAGCCGGCCTGATGCGCCGGCGCGAGGCCAGCATCAACGACCACCCGATTGCGGAAAGCGACCGGCGCTTTCGCTGGGCAGCACCGGGGCCGCGCCCGGCCGACGTCGCGGGATTGAGCGAGAATCCGTTCTGACGAGGCCAATGGCAAAACCTGTCGTCGGCCGCGCCGATCTGCTGCCGCAGCTCGCGGAGGTGTTTCGCGCGCACGGCTATGAAGGCGCCACGCTGGCGCTGATCAGCCAGGCCACCGGCCTCGGCAAGGGCAGCCTCTATCATTTCTTTCCGGGCGGCAAAGCCCAGATGGCCGCCGAGGTGCTGGCCGGGATCGACAACTGGTTCGAGGTCAATATTTTTGCACCGCTGCGCACTTCCGACGATCCCGCCCGCGCCGTTGCCACCATGGTCGGGGCGGTCGACAGCTATTTTCAATCCGGTCATCGCATGTGCCTGGTCGGCGTCATCGCGCTCGGCGCGTCGCGGGATACGTTCGCGGGTCAGGTGCAGGATTATTTCAGGCGGTGGAACGATGCGCTGGCACTGGTGCTTCGGCGTTCCGGCCTGAGCGCGAGCGTGGCGCGGCGGCGATCGACGGATGCGCTGGTCACCATTCAGGGCGCGCTGGTGCTGGCGCGGGCGCTGGATGATCCAAAGGTGTTCGGACAGGCGATGGCGGAAATGACGACGCGGTTGTTGGCGAGGCCGGACTGATGCCTGCAATCCCTAGAATGCCACCCCGAACCGCAGGCCGCGCCGCCAGACGACGCGGCCTTTCTTCCTGACGCTGCCATACAGAAACTCGAAGCGGTCCGGCACCGAGCCCTGACCGAAGACTTCGAGACATGCGCCTCCGGCGGAGTAATCGACGACCTTGCAGGTCAGGATTGTTTGCTTGGGACCGACGATGATCTTGCCGGTTTTGGACATCAGCCCCGACGGGGCAATTCTCTTGTACAACCGCGGCTGCACCATCTCATGCTCCTGCTGGGCGTGGCGCGCCGATGCTGCTTGTGAAATCGTAAGGATCGGTAGATTTCCCGGGAAGAAATTGTCGAAAGCTTGCGATATCATGGATGCATTAAGCATGAGCGGGGATACCGCTTCACGGCATCCCCGCCAGCCTGGCAGCCTTACGCCGCCGTCTTGTGCCGCGCGAGTTCGGCCTGATACAACGTGAACTCCTCGGCGACCGCCCTGGCGATGCTCGGCCGCGCGCGCAGTCGTTCGTAATACGCCTTCACATTGGGCCATTTCTTGAGCTCGATCGGCGGGGTCGCCATGGTCCAGTTGATGATGGTGACGAGGTAGGCGTCGGCGACGCTGAAATGATCGAGCAGGAATTCGCGGCCCGCAAGGTAGCCATCGAGATAGTCGAGCCGCGACAGGCCCTTGCCCAGCGTGTAGGTCTTCACCTCCGGCGGCGCCTTGTTGTCGAGCATCGGCACGAACAATCCCTTGTGCAGTTCGGTGCCGATGAAGCAGAGCCATTGATGCAGCAGGCTGCGGTCCATGCCGGGGCCCGAGGCGATGCCGGCCTGCGGAAAGCGGTCGGCGACATATTGCAGGATCGCCGCGTTCTCGGTCAGGATCACCCCGTCGTCGGTGCGCAGCGTCGGCACCAGCCCGAGCGGGTTGATTGCCCTGAAATCGGAGCCATCGTTCTGGATGATTTTGGTCTTCGGATCGACCTCGAGATAGCTGGCCGCGGCGCCGGCTTCGTACAGCGCGATGCGGGTCGCCAGCGAGCAGGCGAGCGGTGAGAAATACAGGTCCATGGATGCCTCCCTGGCGTTCGGTCCGGATTTTCGAGCCGGGTTGATTTTCATACTGTTCCGCATAATATAAATCGGGTCAAGGAATTATTTGCGAGATGGTACAAAAAACCAGGCGACCGGCCGCGTCGGCCAAATCCGCGTCGGCAACGTCAGGGGCGGCCGCACCGAAGCGCCGTGGCCGGCCGCGCGCCTACCAACCCGAGATCGCGCTCGGCAAGGCGCTCGACCTGTTCCGCAAGGACGGTTTCGCCGCCACGTCGCTCGATGATCTCAGCGCCGCCACCGGCATGAACCGGCCCAGCCTCTACGGCGCGTTCGGCGACAAGCGCGAGCTCTACATCAAGAGCTACCAGCGCTACCGCGCCGACGCCCGCGCCGCGATGATCGACATCTTCAGGGACGAGTTGCCGATCCGCAAACGGCTGGAGCGTATCTTCGCGGTGGCGCTCGACATCTATCTTTCCGGCGACGCCGGGCCGCGCGGCTGCTTCACGGTGATGACGGCGGCGTCGGAAGCGGTGGCCGATCCCGAGATCCGCGCCATGGTGCTGGAAGGGTTTGCCGAACTCGACAAGGCGTTCGCGGCCTGCTTCAGCCGCGCCAAGGAGAAGGGCGAACTGGCGTCGACGGCGGATCCGCAAGTCCTGGCGCAACTTGCCTCCGCGACCATCCACACCATCGCGATCCGCGCCCGGGCCCGGATGCCGCGCAAGCAGCTCGAAGCGATCGTGAAGGGCGCGATCGATGTGCTGGTCGGGGCGGCGTCGACATAGGATACGAGCAAATGCGAGGCGCGGTCGGCGTCTTCAGGCATCCCGCGCATCGAGACGCCGATACAGGCTGCGTTCCCTAAAGCGTTACTTGTTGAACCTGTCGCCCGGTCGGATCGCGGCGTATATAGTGCTGACATCGGCGCGCGTTGCGGGCGGTTCGTGAGAGAAGGCAAACATGAAGTATTCACTGACGCGGAAGCTGGCTGCGCCCGCATTGCTCCTGTTCTGCGCCGCGGCGCCGAACGCATCGGCGGCTCCCGTCACCCTCACCGGGCCCACGGCGCTGGCGCTGGCCGCGGTGGTGGCTCAGCATTCGCCGCATCTGCCGGCTTACGACAGGAAGACCATGGCGCGGTTGTTCGGGGGCGGCAGTGTCTTCCTGATTGGCACCAAGGCCAAATTTTCCGTCACCGTTGACGCCGTGGTGTGCCGGACCAGCAATGTCGATATCGCGGCGCGCTCCTGCGAGCTGACCTTCAAGGTCAGTAAAAAGACGATCAAGGGACGCGAGGCCAACGAGCTCTATGCCACATCGGCGACCGCCGGCGTCGTCGCCGAAGGCGCGGCCGGATCGAACATCGCAAGCTTCTCGAAACTCAATTGCAGCATCGATGCGAAGGAAATCCGCCAGAAGGCCGGCGGCGGCGCGCAGTGTTCGTTCGAGACGGGGAAATAGGTCGGGTTTTTCCGTGGCCTCAGGTCACATGCGCGATCTGTTCCCTTGACGCCGGAAGCACCTCGCGGGCGAAGATGC
>CALROE020000234.1:0-5950 GCA_943369715.1 Bradyrhizobium ivorense | reverse complement strand
CTCCACGAATGCGCCGATCCATATCAATGCGCTGGCCCGCCATATCGGCGTCGAGCTTTCGATCGACGACTGGCAGAAATACGGCCACGACGTGCCGCTGCTGGTGAACATGCAGCCGGCCGGCTTCTATCTCGGCGAGGAGTATCACCGCGCCGGCGGCGTGCCCAGCGTGGTGCGCGAATTGATGGCGCACAAGCGCATCCACGAAGACGCGATGACCGTCAACGGCCACACCATGGGCGACAATTGCCGCGAGGCGCCGAAGCCCGATGGCGACGTGATCTGGAGCTATGACAAGCCGCTGGTGAAGGACGCCGGCTTCCTCGTCCTGCGCGGCAATCTGTTTGATTCCGCGATCATGAAGACCAGCGTGATCTCGAAGGAGTTCCGCGACCGCTATCTGATCAACCCGAAGGACCTCAACGCCTTCGAGGGCCGCGCCATCGTGTTCGAGGGCCCGGAGGATTATCACCATCGCATCGACGACGCCTCGCTCAACATCGACGAGCACTGCATCCTGTTCGTGCGCGGCACCGGGCCGATCGGCTATCCCGGCGGCGCCGAGGTGGTGAACATGCAGCCGCCGGCGGCGCTGATCAAACGCGGCATCCTGTCCCTGCCCTGCATCGGCGACGGCCGGCAGTCCGGCACCTCGGGCTCGCCGTCGATCCTCAACGCCACACCGGAAGCCGCCGCCAATGGCGGGCTTGCGATCCTCAAAACCGGCGACAGGGTCCGCATCGACCTCAACAAGGGCAGCGCCAATATCCTGATCTCCGACGAGGAGGTGAAGGCGCGCCACGCCAAACTGAAGGCCGAGGGCGGATTCAAGTATCCCGCCAACCAGACGCCGTGGCAGGAGCTCTATCGCAACACCGTCGGCCAGCAGTCCACCGGCGCCTGCATGGAACTCGCCACCCGCTATCACGACATCGCCGGCACCATCGGCACGGCGCGGGATAATCATTGAGATCGTCGCCACGGCAGCAACAACCGTCATTGCGAGCGAAGCGAAGCAATCCATCTTGCCTCACCAGGAAGGGTGCATTGCTTCGTCGCTTCGCTCCTCGCAATGACATGGTAACCACCTGCGAATCCGGAGAGAAGCTAAAATGTCAGACCGCCTGAAGGGAAAGCGCGCCGTGGTCACCGCAGCGGCCGCGGGCATCGGACGCGCCTGCGCCATCGCATTCGCGCGCGAGGGCGCCACGGTGATCGCCACCGATATCGATGAAAAGGGCCTCGCCACGCTGGCGAAGGAAGGCATCGCCGAAACCACGCGGCTCGACGTTCGCAACACCGCCGACGTCAACGCGTTTGCAAAACGCGTCGGCAGGATCGACGTCCTGCTCAATGCCGCCGGCTTCGTGCACCATGGGACCATCCTCGACTGCTCGGACGAGGATTTCGACTTTTCGTTCGACCTCAACGTCAAGTCGATGCACCGGACCATCAAGGCGTTCCTGCCGGCGATGATCGCGGGCGGAGGCGGCAGCATCGTCAACATCTCATCCTGCGCGGCGCTGCGGCCGCCGGCCAACCGCTATGTCTACAGTGCATCCAAGGCCGCGGTCTCGCTGCTGACGCGCGCGGTGGCGTCCGACTTCATCACCCAGGGCATCCGCTGCAACAGCATCTGCCCCGGCACGGTGGAAACGCCCTCGATGCTGCAACGCGCCGCAGCGGCCGGCCCGGACGGCCGTGAAAAATTCGTCGCCCGCCAGAAGATGGGCCGGCTCGGCACCGCGGAAGAAATCGGGGCCATGGCCGTGTATCTCGCCAGCGACGAAAGCGCGTTCACCACCGGCGTCGACCTCGTCGTCGACGGCGGCTACATGCTCTGAAATTCACCGGACCAGAGGATCCCCACCATGAACAAGATCGATCTAGCCGGCCGCACCGCCGTCGTCACCGGCGGCGCGCAGGGGTTTGGCCGCGCCATCACCGAACGCTTTGTCGCCTCCGGCGCCAGGGTCGCGATCTGGGACCATGACCTGCCGTTCGCCGAGAAGACCGCGAAGGAAATCGGCGCTGCTGTCACCGCCATCAAGGTCGACGTGTCGGATCTCGCCGCTGTGGAAAAGGCGCGCGACGCCACACTGGCCGCTTTCGGCAAGATCGACATTCTCGTCAACAATGCCGGCATTGCCGGCATCAACAAGACGGTGTGGGACACCGACCTCGAGGAATGGCGCAAGGTGCTGCGCATCAATCTCGACGGCCCCTTCATCTGCTGCAAGGCGATCGCGCCGGTCATGATCAAGCAGGGTTATGGCCGCATCGTCAACATCGCCTCGATCGCCGGCAAGGAAGGCAACCCCAACGCCGCGCACTACTCGGCTTCCAAGGCCGGCCTGATCGCATTGACAAAATCGCTCGGCAAGGAACTGGCGGCGCACGACATCCTGGTCAACGCGGTGACCCCGGCGGCGGCCAAAACCGCGATCTTCGACCAGATGACGCAGCAGCATATCGACTTCATGCTGTCGAAGATTCCGAAAGGACGCTTCGTGCTGGTGGAAGAACTGGCGGCGATGGTGGCGTGGCTGGCGTCGGAAGATTGCGCCTTCTCCACTGGTGCCGTGTTCGATATTTCCGGCGGCCGCGCGACGTATTAAAGGATCCGGGCACAAAATCTATCACCGTCATTGCGAGCGCAGCGAAGCAATCCATTCTTGCTTTCTTGGCGCGGAGAGCTGGATTGCTTCGTCGCTTCGCTCCTCGCACTGACGACGATTGGTCAGCGAGGCTACGATGCCGAGAGAAGGCGGCTGCCTGTGCGGCGCGGTGCGGTTCCGGTGCGAGGGCGAACCGATCAACGTCCGGATCTGCCATTGCCGCAACTGCCAGAAAGCGATGGGCTCGCCGTTCTACGCCCGAGCGCTGTTCGCGCAAGACGCCCTCAGCGTCGAAGGCGAGACCGCGCGCTATGCCTCGTCGGAATCGATCGACCGGGTGTTCTGCAAGGTTTGCGGCACAAGGCTGTTTTCATGGCGCCGCAACGGCACGGCAGCGGGAGTCGCGCTGGCAGCGTTCGACGACCGCAACGCGTTTGCGCCGACCGAACACATCTGGGTTTCGGAGAAGATGGACTGGGTGAAGCTCGATGACGGCTTGCCGCAGTATCCGGGCACGATGCCGCAGTAATTCCACAACTCGTCGTCCCTGCGAACACGTTCGCAGGGACCACATGATAGGACATAACGAGACCCAACTCCCCCGAAATCCGTGATAACCTGACATCACGCAGCGCACCCCACGGGACATCCATTGTTTTCAAACATCTCGCTTTACGACATCTCGGTCTGGGTCCTGCCGCTGATCATCGCCATCACCTTCCACGAGGCCGCGCACGCCTTCGCCGCGCGCCGGCTCGGCGACAATACCGCGTATGACCTCGGCCGCGTCAGCTTCAATCCCTTCAAGCACATCGATCCGTTCGGCACGGTGCTGCTGCCGGGGATCCTGCTGTTGTCCCACGCCCCGTTCCTGTTCGGCTATGCGAGGCCGGTGCCGGTCAATTTCCGCAATTTGAACAACCCCCGGCTCGGCATGGTCTGGGTGGCGCTGGCAGGCCCCGCCGTCAATATCGCGCTGGCCCTGCTGGCGGCGCTGGCGTTCCATGCCCTGCCTTTGGCGCCCGCCGACACCGCGAAATGGATCGCCGACAACCTCAAGAATGCGCTGATCGTCAATGTGCTGCTGGCGGTCTTCAATATGCTGCCGATCCCGCCGCTGGACGGCGGCCGGGTCGCGGTCGGGCTGCTGCCGAACTTCCTGGCCTACCCGCTGTCCCGGCTGGAACCCTGGGGCATGCTGATTTTGATCGGGATTCTGATCGTTCTGCCGCTCGTCGGTTCCCAGTTCGGTCTAAATCTTGATGTTATTTCGGCGCTAGTGCGGACATCGACCGGCGCTGTGATCCGTTTACTTCTCGTATTGACCGGCAATATGTAGTCTAAGCCTAGTGGATGCCGACGAGGCCTGAGGCCAATTTGATTAGAGCTGCGGATATGCTGATCGCACGACGCGCCGACACCAGGGCGCGCGCGGACTTTGCGACCTGGAAGATGCTGGCCAAGCTGAACGGCACCTCCTCCCTGCCCGCGGAAGCCCAGAACTTCCTGGCCGGCTACAAAACCCTGCTCGAGAAGATGGCGGAACCGGAGGCCTCGGAGGCCACCATCCACCTGATTTACCGCAGCTACTACGGCGAAATGGGCGGGGCTGGTGCTGCGCCCGACGTCAAGGCCCACCTGAACGGATCTGGCCCGGTGGCGGACAACGTCACCGCCTTCAAGCGGCCGGCGCCGAAACCGGCCAAAACCGGCGGCGGTCCGCCGGCCAAGCCCCGGCTGCCGGTAGCGCTGATTTTCATCTGCCTCGTCATCGTCTATGTCGGCGTCCGCTATTTCTGGCGCTGAGACGGCAGGCTTGCGGCGCCAATTCTCCGCGACGTGAAATATTCCGGCCGGCCGCGCTGTTTTTGCGGGCGGCTATGCGGCCGGCGAAATGCGCGCCATAATGCGCGCTCGCGCTGATCATCTCGCGTGAATATCAAAACATCTTTTGGAGGAATAATGAAGAAACGATCGATGGCCGCCCTGGTACTGACCACGAGCCTGGTATTATCCGGCAGTGCGTTCGCGCAAGCCAAGCTCGACAAGGTCGTCAAGGTCGGCAGCCTCGGCGACCAGTCCGGCCTCTACGCCGATATCGGCGGCCCCGGCTCGTCGGCCGCCGCCCAAATGGCGATCGAGGATTCCGGGCTGCTGGCCAAGGGCTGGAAGATCGACCTGATCTCGGCCGACCATCAGAACAAGCCCGACGTCGGCGTCAACATCGGCAAGCAGTGGATCGATGTCGAGAAGGTCGACGTGTTCGTCGATCTCGCCAGCTCCGGCGTCGGCCTTGCGATCTCCAACCTCGCCAAGGACAAGAACGTCGTCAATCTGAACTCCGGGTCGGCGTCGTCGGACCTCACCGGCGCGCAGTGCTCGCCGAACACCGTGCACTGGGTCTATGACACCTGGATGCTCGCCAACGGCACCGGCAAGGCGCTGGTGAAATCCGGCGGCGACAGCTGGTTCTTCCTGACCGCGGACTACGCGTTCGGTCATGCGCTGGAACGCGATACCGCCGCTGTCGTCACCGCCAATGGCGGCAAGGTGCTCGGCAACGTCCGGCATCCGCTCAACAATGCCGACTTCTCCTCGTTCCTGCTGCAGGCGCAGAGCTCCAAGGCCAAGATCATCGGTCTCGCCAATGCCGGCGGCGACACCACCAACGCGATCAAGCAGGCGGCGGAGTTCGGCATCGTCGCCGGCGGCCAGAAGCTCGCGGGCATGCTGCTGTTCATCACCGACGTTCACGCGTTGGGCTTGAAGGTGGCGCAGGGCCTGAACTTCACCGAGACGTTCTACTGGGACGCCAACGACAAGACCCGCGCGTTTACAAAACGCTTCAACGAAAAATACAAGAAGGGACCTCCGACCATGGTGCAGGCCGGCGTCTACTCCTCGCTGATCCATTACTTCAAGGCGCTGGAAGCGCTCGGCGGCAACCCGCATGACGGCCGCGCGGTGGTCGCCAAGATGAAGGAAATGCCGACCGACGACGATCTGTTCGGCAAGGGCTCGATCCGCGCCGACGGCCGCAAGATCCACCCGGCCTATCTGTTCGAGGTCAAGAAGCCGGCGGAATCGAAGGCGCCCTGGGACTACTACAAGCTGGTCGCCACCATCCCGGCGGAAGAAGCTTTTATCCCGCTGGACAAGAGCGTGTGTCCGCTGGTGAAGAAGTAACAGGCTGACGCTATATAGCGTGACGCGAACAGGATGCCCGGCGAGCAATCGCCGGGCATTTTTGTTGAGAGCAGCAATGTTGGCGGAGCGCTGCAAATATCCAAGTCGTCATCACCCGCGAAGGCGGGTGATCCAGTATTCCAGAG
>CALROE020000233.1:0-5950 GCA_943369715.1 Bradyrhizobium ivorense | reverse complement strand
AGCTTGCGTGAGATAGCTCAGCACCATTTCCACGACGTGCTGACGGCGCTTGAGCACGCGCCGGCGCGCCGCGAGATCGCGGTCGAGCAGCCAGGACAGCGTGTGCTGATTGGACAGGAAGAAATAGGCGAGGCCGGAGATCGACAGATAGAGATCGACCGCATCGACATTAGCCCGAAACACGCCCTCGTCCTGGCCGCGTTTCAGGAGAATCCGGATGGTGTCGAGCAGGCCGCTGTACAACGCTTTCGTCGAGCCCGAACTCTTCAGATGCTCGCCGTAGTGAATGTTCTCGATGCTCATCAGCCGGATCAGATCGGGGGTCGCGACGAAGTGGTCGAAGGTATTGCTGACCAGCCGCTTCATGCCCTCGACCGGCGGCAGCCCGCGCAGATCCTGATCCTGCTGGCGGGCGCGCAGGTCGGCATAGATCCGCTCCAGCACCGCGAGGTAAAGCGCGTCCTTGGAACCGAAATAGTGATAGATCAGGTTCTTGTTGACGCCGCTCTGCTCGGCGATGCGATCGACGCGGCCGCCGCTCAGGCCATGGGTCACGAATTCGATCCGCGCCGCGTCCAGTATCTTGGCGCGGCTGGCTTCCGGATTCCGGACCACCTTCGGGGTTCGTGACGCCACGCTAAGCTCCATGACGCGCACCCGACGGTTCCGGCGTGGCGGCGCGCTCGGATCGTAACCGCGCGGTCGCCTCGGCGTCCAGCGCGCCGCGCGCACCGAACCGTACCGCATAATGCTGCTCGGCAAAGGCCGCGGTGATCTTGCCGTCGAGGAAATCCTCCCGCACCTGTTCCGGCTCGCGCAGCAGCGGATTGCCGAAGCCGCCCGCACCGGCCTGTTCGTGAATGATCAGCGTGTCGCGCACCACCGTCGTGGTGATCTTGCCCGGCAGCGCACTGCGTTCGTTGCCGATCTCGATGAAATTCCGCGAGGAGCCGCCGGGCTCGCCGCCGTTCAGGCCGTAGGGCTGGAAGGTGACGCGGTCGGTGCGCAGCTGCAGCAGCGCCTCGGGCGCCAGGATGCGGTAGCTGCGCCGGACCCCGACACCGCCGCGGTACTGGCCCGCCCCGCAACTGTCGGTGACAAAGGAATAATCCTCGATGCGAACCGGGTGTTCGGCTTCCATCACTTCCACCGGCATGTTGGACAGGTTCTGCGAGGCGTTGGTGACCGCTTCGAGACCGTCCTTGTCGGGCCGGCCGCCCCAGGCGCCGCAGATCATGTCGACGATGATGAAGGGCTGGCGGTTGGGCCTGAGACCGCTGATGCAGATGACGCTGTTGCCGCCCTCCCCCGCCGCCGGCACCTTGTCGGGGACGATCTGCGCGAGCGCGCCGAGCATCGTATCGAACACCCGGTAGCCGGTCAGCGCGCGCGCAGCACAAGGCGCGGGCATCACCGGATTGAGCACGGACGCCTCCGGCGCCTTCACGGTGATGCAGCGAAACAGCCCGACATTGTTCGGCACGTCCTTGGCCAGCACGCAGCGAACGCTGAGGTAAGTCAGCGAGTGGGTGAAACTGAGCGTCGAATTCAGCGCGCCCTTCACCTGCGGCGACGAGCCTGTGTAGTCGACCAGCAGTGTGCCGTCGCCGTTGACGGTGATCGCGACCTTGATCGGGATCGGCGTGTCGGAAAAGCCGTCATTGTCGATGTAGTCGACGAAGCGATAGGTGCCCTTCGGCCAGGTCGCGATTTCCCGGCGCGTCAGCCGCTCGGCATAGTCCAGCAGCTCCTGCATATAGGCATCGACCTCGGCGGCGCCGTAACGCTGCAGCAGCTTTTCCAGTCCGCGCTTGCCGACCTGGGCGGCGGCGAACTGCGCCGACAGATCGCCCCAGACCCGGTCCGGCACCCGGACGTTGATCTTGATCAGGGCCTCGAGGGTGGTGTTGAGAACGCCGCGATCGTAGAGCTTGAGCGGCGGAATCCGCAGTCCCTCCTGGTAGATCTCGGTGGAGTCCGACGCGTTCGATCCCGGCACCCGGCCGCCGACATCGGTGTGATGGCAGATCACCACCGCGAAGGCATGCCGTTCGCCGCCGAAGAAGATCGGCACGAACATGAAGATATCAGGCAGGTGCATGCCGCCGTGATAGGGATCGTTCATGATGACGACGTCGCCGTCGTGCAGATCGCCTTCGAATTTCGCCAGCACAGAGGCCATCGCTTCCGGTATCGCGCCGAGATGCTGGGCGATGGTCTTGGCCTGCGCCACCATCTGGCCGTCGCCGGCGCAGAGGGCGGCGGAGAAATCCATCACGTCCTTGACGATCTCGGAACGCGCGATCCGGACCACGGTGTAGGCCATGTCGTCGGCGATCGAATCCAGCCCGCTCTTGATGACCGCAAAGGTGATCGGATCTACCTTCATGCTTCGAACTCCAGAACGATGCAGCCGATCGCGTCCTTGTGCGCCTTCGCGTCGGGCGGCACGACGATGGTGGCGTCGAACTCCTCGATGATCAGCGGTCCCTGCCGGAATGAAGCGCCGAGCGCATTGCGGTCGACGATCTCGACGGCGACCGCATCTTCGCCCCTCGCAAAGGATACCTGCCGCGTGCCGGATCGGGAGGCCCCTGCGCGCGCGGCGATCTTCATATTGCCGAAATCCAGCCGGTTGTCGCGCAGGCCGCGCCCCGCGACTCGCACCTTCATCAATTCCATCGGGGTGGAGTCGCGATAGCCGTAGGTCTTGAAATATTCGGCGATGAAGCGTTCACGGATCTGCGCGAAATCCTCGCCCTCGAACGGCACGGTGAGCTCGGTGGCCTGCCCCTCATGGCGCAAATCCGCTTCCCAGAGAAACGCGGTACGCTCGGCCTGGTAGCCGTCGGCGGCGAGTTGGGCCGCGACCTGCTTGCGCAGCTCCGCCTTGATCGCGGCGAGATCGGCGACGCTCATGCGGTCGAGCCGCTGGCTGACGGTCTTCAGCGCGGTATGCTCGATGTCGGAGGCGAGCATGCCGAGCGCGCTGAAGATGCCCGACATCGGCGGAATCACCACGCGCGGAATCCCGAGTTGCCGCGCCAGATCCGGCGCGTGCACGCCGCCATTGCCGCCGAACGCCATCAGCGTCAGGTCGCGGGGATCGAGGCCGCGTTCGACGGTGACCGCGCGGATCGCGCGCGCCATCGCGGCATTGGCCACGGCCCGGATGCCGTGCGCCGCGTCCTGCATCGGCAGGGAAAGCGGGTCGCCGACATGAATGCGGATCGCCTTTTCGCTGAGCGCGCGATCGATATGCAGCTTGCCGCCCGCCAGCGAAGTCGCATTGATAAAACCCAGCACCACATTGGCATCCGTCACGGTCGGCCGGTCGTTGCCGAGGCCGTAGCATGCCGGTCCCGGCATGGCGCCGGCCGACTGCGGCCCGACGACCAGAAGGCCGCCCTTGTCGATGCCGGCGATCGAACCGCCGCCGGCGCCGACCTCGGCGATGTCGATCGCGGGCACCTTGAGCATGTAGCCGCCGGCCTTGATGAAGCGGCTCGAGGTCGAGATGCCGTCGCGAAACTCGTATTCGGAGGTCATGCTGGGGCGGCCGTCCTCGATGATGACGGCCTTGGCGGTGGTGCCGCCCATATCGAACACGATGACATCGCGGTCGTTGCGCGCGACCCCGAGCCTGGCCGCGCCGATGACGCCGCCGGCGGGACCGGAGGCCACCACCAGCACCGGCTTTTCGCAGGTCACGTTCGCAGCCAGCATGCCGCCGTTCGAAGTCATGACCAGGATCGGCGCCGCGACGCCGATGGCACGGAGTCCCGATTCGAGCCGCTGCAGATAGCTGCGCATGGCGGCCAGCAGATAGGCGTTCACCACCGTGGTGCTGGTGCGTTCATATTCCTTCATTTCCGGCAGCACGGCGCAGGACGTGGTGACCAGCAAATGCGGGAAGTTGGCGCGAATGATGGCTTCGGCCTGCAACTCGTGAGCCGGGTTGCGATAGCTGTTGATGAAGGCGATGGCGACCGCCTCGATATCCTCGGCGACCAGCGCCTTGCCGGCCGATATCACGCTGGCTTCCGACAGCGGCTCGACCGTCGAACCATCCGCCGCCATGCGTTCGGTGACCTCCATGCGATGCCGCCGCGGCACCAGCGGTTTCGGCTTTTCCCAGGTCAGGTCGAACATGTCGGGCATGCGGATGCGGCCGATCTCCAGCACATCGCGAAAGCCGCGGGTGGTGATCAGGCCGGTCTTGGCACCCTTGCGCTGCAGGATGGTGTTCGAACCGACGGTGGTGCCGTGCAGCACTTCGGCAATGGCGCCGGGCGGGATCGACAGCTCGGCCAACAGCTGCCCCACCCCTTCGATCACGGCGACGCTTGGATCAGCGGGGGTCGAGGAAATCTTGCTTTGGTGGATCAGCCCGGCGTCGGTCAGAAGGGCGATATCGGTAAAGGTGCCCCCGATATCGATGGCAATCCTGAACCTGTTGTCCGACGCCGGCACCATTCGACCCTCAAACTTATATTATTAACTAGTTAGTCAATACAGCGCCTGCGAAAGTGTCAAGGCGAATTTTCAGACGCTCTGCGGCTAAATGTGATGCAGCCTGACCAAATTCGCATCGACGCATCGGATGTTGAACCGGCAGATCGGAGCCGCCGATGGAGCTGAATGGCTGGCTTGATTCACGGAAACATGTCGCCCGTGAACGACGCTCGCCGGCGCCAGCGATTGAGATATTGCCGGCCATTCCTGCTTGCGATGCGGCGATAGCAGGCATCGCCTCGCGGCGCTGGCTTAACGCAATGCCAGCACCTACATCTGCAATTGAACCCTGAATTGAGAGTCCCCATGACAGCACTGTCCATTCTCGACCTCGTCCGTGTTACGGAGGCGACCGATGCGCGCGGCGCGCTCGATAACGCCCGCGATCTCGCCGCGCATGCCGAGGGTTGGGGCTATCGCCGGTTCTGGGTGGCCGAGCATCACAACATGCCCGGCATCGCCAGCGCCGCGACATCGCTGGTCATCGCCCACATCGCCGCGGGCACGCAGCACATCCGTGTCGGCGCCGGCGGCATCATGCTGCCGAACCATGCGCCGATCATCATCGCCGAGCAGTTCGGAACGTTGGCGCGGCTATTCCCCGGCCGCATCGATCTCGGCCTCGGCCGGGCGCCCGGCACCGACCAGGTCACGGTGCAGGCGCTGCGCCGTACCCTCGGAGGCTCGGACAATTTTCCACAGGACGTGCTCGAGCTGCAGGCCTATTTCGCGGCCGTGGTGCCCGGCCAGCGCGTGCAAGCCGTACCGGCGGCGGGTACCGACGTCCCGCTGTGGATCCTGGGATCGAGCACCTACGGCGCACAACTCGCCGCGGCGCTCGGCCTGCCCTACGCCTTCGCTTCGCATTTCGCCCCTGACCAGCTCATTCCCGCGCTCGAAATCTACCGCGAGCGCTTCAAGCCGTCAGCCCAGCTCGCACGGCCCCATGCCATGGTGGGAGTCAATATCATCGCGGCCGACACCGAACGCGAGGCGCGGCGGCTGGCGACGACGCAACAGATGTCGTTTGCGAATATCTTCCGTGGCGCTCGCGGTCTCAGCCGTCCGCCGATCGATGATATCGAAAGCTACTGGTCGCCGATGGAAAAAGCCCAGGCCATGCAGATGCTCGCCCGCACCATTATCGGCACGCCCGATTCGGTCCGGGCCGGCATCGCGGCACTGGTCAGCGAGACCGGCGCCGACGAGTTGATGATCGTGTCCGACGTATTCGATCACGCGGCACGGCTGCATTCCTACAGGCTGATTGCCGAGGCCGCAGGTGCGTCGGGGTGAGCGACATCCATGATGGATTTAGCATCACTGGGTGCGCTATCGCGCATCGCTCGCTCCTGAAACTCGCCAAGACCGGCCGCCACAGTCACGCCTGTCGTCGCCCGGCTCGACCGGGCGATCCAGTATTCCAGAGACGGTC
>CALROE020000232.1:0-5952 GCA_943369715.1 Bradyrhizobium ivorense | reverse complement strand
CTCGCCGCGATTGGCTATCAGGATCTTGTCGAACATCGCGGCGCCTGACGTTGACGAATTCTATTCAATGATGACGAGCGGTTCGCCGAATTCGACCGGCTGGCCGTCCTCGACGAGAATTTGCGTCACGGTGCCCGCGCGCGTCGACGGGATCTGGTTCATCGTCTTCATCGCTTCGATGATCAGCAGCGTCTGCCCGATCGCCACCCTGGATCCGACTTCGATGAACGGCTTGGCGCCGGGCTCGGACGCCCAATAGGCGGTGCCGACCATCGGCGAGGGCACCACGCCCGGGTGTTTTGCCAGATCGGCGATGGCCGCCGGTGTAATGCTCGCAGCGGATCCATGGGAGCCCGAGGGCATCTGCTGGAAATTCGCCGGCATCGATGCGGCGATGCTGATGTTGCGGGCGACCCGCACCCGCAGGCCGGCGCGTTCGATCTCGATCTCGGTGAGACTGGTCTCATCGAGCAGCAATGCGAGTTCGCGAATCAACGCACTGTCGTCGCTGTTGAACTTCGCGGCTTTTGTATCGTCAGGCTGGCTCGCCATGATCTTGATCCGGGGCTTTCTGTGGGGTGACGGGCGAAGACGTCAGGCGGTCGCCTTGACGCCGATCTTGGCGGCAAGGCCCTGGATCGCCAATCGGTAGCCATCGATGCCGAAGCCGCAAAGCGATGCGAATGCGGCCCGGGCGGTGAAGGAATGATGACGGAATTCCTCGCGGGCATGGATATTGGTGACGTGCACTTCGACGGTCGGAATTTTTACCGCCATCAGGGCGTCGTGCAGCGCGATAGAGGTGTGTGAATAGGCGCCGGCATTGATGATGATCCCGGCGGCCTTTTTCGCAAGCGCCTCGTGGATGAAATCGATCAGCTCGCCTTCGCGGTTGGATTGTCTGCAGTCGGCCTTGAGGCCGAACTGGGCAGCGGTCTGCGCGCAGAGCTGCTCGACGTCGGCAAGCCCGGCATGGCCGTATTTCTCGGGCTCCCGGGTCCCCAACAAATTGAGGTTCGGGCCGTTGAGCACATAAATCGTCTCGGCAGGTCTCTCGGCCATCCAGATCCCGGTAATGCGGCTGCGGTGGCGGGGTTATAGGTAACATCAGGCCCAAGGGGAAGCCTTTAGGCCGCCCTGTACCCTGCCCAAATGCCTCACCCGGCTCGTTAAAAGCCGCGCGGAACCTGCGGAAACCATTCGTTAACCATGGTTTGAGCACAGGCGCTGGGCGGGCTAATCCACAGGTCAGCCGTCGATTAACGCGAAAGGGGCGGGCACTGCTGCCCGCCCCAAAAACGCCTGGGATAGTCGGCTGTAACTCAGCCGCTAGCCCTCGATGACGTAAACGATCTCGTAAGTCTCCGGCCGAACGATGACGTAGCGGCCGCCAACCAGGATGACCTGATAGCCGCGCCATTCCGGATAGATCTCGACGATCCGCGGCGGCAACGGATAGAAGTGGACCGAGCTCGGAACCCGCGTGCCAACCGAGATATTGAAGTTGACGTTGGTGGTTTCCTTGATGCTCGTCTCCGATCGGATGGCGGAAACGATCTGGGTGCGCTTTTCGGCCGGAGGTGCCGCAGTCGCCGAAGTCGCGGCGTTGCCGGTCGTCTGCGACTTGCTGTCCTTCGCAGCGGGGGCCTGGGTCGTGGTCTGGGACTTGCTGTCGGTGGCGCTCTTGGAGTCCGCCTTCATGTCCTTGCCAGCGGTACCCTTGTCATGCGTCTCGGAGCTCATGCTCTTCGACTTCTCGCCCTTCATGTTGTCCTGAGCTGATTTCTCGCCCTTCATTCCGGGCTTCGCATCATCCTGGGCGCGCAGGTTCTTGCCGCCTTCGGGCGCCATCTTCTCATTGGACTGGGCGCCCTTCATGCCCTTCGATTCGCCGGCATCGCGATTCATCGGAGCCGCAGCTGGTGCAGCGCGTTCAGCGGGCGCGCTCTGTTGGGCGGGGGAACCCGCCGACGGTGCGTCGCGCGCCGGCGCCTGCGCATTGGCGAATCCGGTTCCGGCGATCAGCGCCGCCGCGGCGACAGAAATCATAAAACGGTTGGTCATGGTGTCTCCTCATGTGATTGCATTGCCCGCGCCGACAACGAAGCGAGAGGAGCGATGTTCCGTGCGTTTGCGGGTTCCATCGATTTTGTTTGATGAATGCGTGATGAACCGCGCCGCTTTGAAAAAGGCGCAAACAAAAGGCCGGCAAAAGCCGGCCTTTCATTTCACCAATCTGGCAACATCAAGTTGACGAAAGCGCCGCTCAGCACGTCGCCTTGCCGCAACGCGCGACGCCGATTTTTTCCCGCAGGGTTTCGACGCCGACCGCGCCGATCACCACCTGCTTGCCGATCACGTAGCTGGGTGTGCCGTTCATGCCCATCGCTTCGGCGAGCTTGAAATTCTCCTCCAGGGTGGCGCGCACTTCCGGACTGGCGAGATCCTTCTCGAGCTTCGCCATGTCGGCGCCGGCTTCCCTGGCGGCGGCCATCGAACGCGCCTTGTCGGCCTGGCCCTTGCCGTTCAGCAGCTTCTGGTGAAAGTCGAGATACTTCTTGCCGCTGGGATCCTGCATGCGCATGGCGACCCCGACCTGGGCGGCTTCGACAGAGCTGGGGCCGAGCACCGGGAATTCCTTCAGCACCACCTTCAGCTTCGGATCTGATTTCATCAGCTCCATCATGTCGATCATGGCGCGTTTGCAATAGCCGCAATTGTAGTCGAAGAATTCGACCATGGTGACATCGCCGTCCCTGGCGCCGACGGTGACGCCGCGCGGCGATTTGAAGATCGCTTCCTCATTCTTGGCTACTCCCGCGGCATGCTTCTCGGCCTCGGCGACGGTCTGGCGCTTGCTGAGCTCGGCCATCGCCTCTTCCAGCACCTCGGGATGCTTGAGCAGATAATTCCGGACGATGGTTTCGATATCGCCGCGCTGGATGTCGGAAAAACTCTGCGCGGAGGCCGGCGCCGGCGCCCCGCAGAGTGCGAGCGCGAACAGGGCGGGGGCGAGCAGGCGGAACGAGCGCATGGGCAAATCCTCTTGGACGAATTGACTGGCTGGGTTGTTGCAGGGGCCGGTTTTGCGAAAACCTTACGTCCGGCCGGTTTATTTCTGGTTGTTTATTTCTAGTTGCCCTTCTGGCCCGGCAGCGGCTTGGCCGAGACGATGTCGTCGGCCTTGACCCAGCCCGGCGTGCCGATCGCGAACCGGGTCTTTGCCCGCGAGGCCAGGTCGCGCGCGGTCTTGTTGTCGCCGCGCAAAAAGGCGGCCTGTGCGGAAGCGAGGTCGGCCTGCGCAAGATCTCCTTTTCGGCCGTAGGCCATCGCGAGCTGGGTATAGCCGATCGGCGCCTCGCTCTCGCGCGCCACCGCCGCGCGCAGAATCGCGATGGCTTCTTCGGTGTGGGCGTTATTATTAGTCGCTACCAGCGCCTGCCCAAGTAACATCTCGATGAGCGGGGCATTATTCGACAGCTGCACCGCCTTGCGCAGCGGCACGATGGCCTCGGCCGGCTTGCCGCCTTCCAGCAGCGCCTGGCCGCGCAGTTCATAAAAGTAGGGGTTGGCGGGCTGCAGCTGGATCAGCGCGTCGATCTGGGCGATCGCGCTGCGCAGGTCGCCATGCCGGTAGGTGGCGATGGCGCGGGCATAGCGCGCGGGCAGGCTGTCGCTCGACAGCGGATAGCGCCGGTAGACGGTGTCCTGCCGTTCCATGAAGGCCGAGATCTTGGCGCGCGCCATGTCGTGGCGCAATTGCAGGGCCGGGTCGTCCTTCTTGTCCCAATAGGGGCTCGAACGCGCCAGTTCTGCGAGCGCTTCGACACGCTCGGCCGGCATCGGATGCGACATCACATAGGGATCGGAACCGCGCGCGGCAAACAGGCTCTCGTTGGTGAAGCGCTTGAAGGTTTCGTACATGCCCTTGGCGGACTGGCCGGTGGCGGTCAGGAACTTGACCCCGGCGCGGTCGGCGTTTTCCTCCTGCTGGCGCACATAGGAGAGCAGGGTGCGGCGAATCACTTCCTGCGGCGCGGACATCGCCGCCGCGCCGACATTGGCGAGACCGCTATTGGTGCCGCTTCGCGCGCCCGCGACCAGCGCGCCGGCGCCGAGCAGCATGGCGATGATCATCTGGGTCTGCGCCGCCGCCAGTTGTTCGCGCAGCTTGGAGAGATGGCCGCCGGCGAGGTGGCCGGTTTCATGCGCCATCACCCCGATGATCTGGTTCGGGGTCTCGGACTGCATGATGGCGCCGTAGTTCACGAAGATGCGCCGGCCATCCGCGACGAAAGCGTTGAACGCGCTCTCGTTGATGATGACCATCTGGATGTTCTGCTTTTCCATTCCCGCCGCGCGCAGGATCGGGCGGGTGTATTCGCGCAGCAATTGCTCGGATTCGGTATCGCGCAGGACGCGCAGGCCCCCTCCTTGCGCAAGCGCCGGCATCGGCGCAATGACGAGCGCGACCGCCGTGGTGAGGGCGGTCAGTCTCGACATTTTCTGGCGCAGGGCGATGCGGAGCAGCATGGCATTCTCAGGGGATTGGCGGCGGGCCGGATACGATATATGCCCTAACAAACCGCCGAATGCGGCTTGTCTGGGGCCGAAGGCCCGTCTTTGGGCCCCGTTTTAGTCCTCTTTTTCCTTGGTTCGAATAGCAGATATCGATGCTTGATGCGACACTGAGAGACCGTGCCAAAGGCCTGCTGACGGCGTCGGCGCGAAGCAATGTTCCGCCGTTCATGGTGATGGACGTGATGGCGGCGGCGGCCCGCATCGAAGCTGCCGGTGGCCATGTGATTCACATGGAAGTGGGCCAGCCGTCGGCGTCGGCGCCGAAGCCGGCGATCGCGGCCGCCCACGCCGCCCTCGAATTGGGTCGGATCGACTATACCTCGGCGCTGGGCACGCCCTCGCTTCGCGCGCGGATCGCCCGGCATTACCGTGAGACCTACGGCTGCGCCGTGGATGCCGAGCGGATCGTGATCACGACGGGATCGTCGGGTGCGTTCATCCTGGGCTTTCTCGCGATGTTCGAACCGGGCGACCGCGTCGCCGTGACGGTGCCCGGCTATCCGCCGTATCGCCACATCCTGACCGCGCTCGGCTGCGAGCCGGTGCTGATCGAGACCTCGAGCGAGACCCGTCACGCGCTGACCGGCGAGGCGTTGCTGGCGGCCCATCACAAGACGCCGCTGAAGGGCGTGCTGGTCGCCAGCCCGGCCAATCCCACGGGGACGATGATGTCCCGCGAGGCGCTCACCAGCCTGATGGCGGCGGCGGAGGGCGCGGGCATCCGTTTCATCTCCGACGAAATCTATCACGGCCTCGACTATGCGTTTCCCGCGGTTACAGCGGCGGAACTTTCGCCTGATGCGCTGGTGATCAATTCGTTCTCGAAATATTTCTGCATGACCGGCTGGCGGGTCGGCTGGATGGTGGTGCCGGAACCGCTGGTGCGGCCGATCGAGCGGCTGCAGCAGAATCTTTCGATCTCGGTGCCGACCTTGTCGCAGATTGCGGCCGAAGCCGCCTTCGATGGCCGTGCCGAGATGGAAGCGATCAAGCGCGGCTATCAGGAGAACCGCCGCATTCTGATCGACGGTTTGCCGCAAGCCGGGCTCGACAGCTTCCTGCCCGCCGACGGCGCGTTCTATCTCTACGCCGACGTCTCCAGATTCACCTCCGACAGTTTTGCCTTTGCCGGGCTGATGCTGGAAAAAGCTGGTGTCGCGGCCACCCCCGGGGTCGACTTCGATCCGGTTCACGGCCGTCAGTTCATCCGGTTTTCCTACGCGCGTTCCGCCGGCGAGATGCGCGAAGCGGTCGCGCGCATCACGAAATGGCTCGGCTAGTGGCACGAACGTTTCGGTTCACCATCATTCGCGCCCGACACCCGTCCACCTCAAGGAGATATTCTTGTCAGTCAGATCAACACCCGGGCTC
>CALROE020000231.1:0-5954 GCA_943369715.1 Bradyrhizobium ivorense | reverse complement strand
CCCATCCTGGCCCAAGGAAACACCATGGAAAAGCTGCCCGCGCAAATGACCGTCGTCGGCATCAGCAAGCCCGGCGGTCCCGAGGTGCTGATCCCCGAGACCCGCAGCGTTCCGGTGCCGGGTCCGGGCGAAATCCTGGTCAAGGTTCTGGCCGCGGGCGTCAACCGTCCCGATGTCGCGCAGCGCTCCGGCGCCTATCCGCCGCCGCCCGGCGCCAGCGATCTGCCCGGTCTGGAAATTGCCGGCGAAGTGGTTGCGCTCGGCGCAGGCGCCGTCAGGCACAAGCTCGGCGACAAGGTGATGTCGCTGGTGGCCGGCGGCGGCTACGCGCAATATTGCATCGCAC
Organism: Bradyrhizobium ivorense; assembly: GCA_943369715.1. GTDB lineage: Bacteria > Pseudomonadota > Alphaproteobacteria > Rhizobiales > Xanthobacteraceae > Bradyrhizobium > Bradyrhizobium ivorense_A. The sequence goes on along the minus strand of CALROE020000231.1, from coordinate 5,608 downwards.
AGGACGCCCAGGCGATGGCGGTCCCGCCTGCTCTGTCGATGCAGGAAGCCGGCGCCATCCCGGAAACCCTGATGACGGTCTGGCACAATGTGTTCGAGCGCGGCGCACTGAAGCCCGGCGAGACGCTGCTGATTCATGGCGGCTCGTCCGGCATCGGCACCATGGCGATCCAGCTCGCCAAGGCGCTCGGCTCCCGGGTGATCGTCACCGTCGGATCGAAGGACAAGGCCGACGCCTGCATCAAGCTCGGCGCCGACCTTGCCATCAACTACAAGACCGAGGATTTCGTCGAGGCGACCAGGAAGGCGACCAATGGCGCCGGCGCCAATGTCATTCTCGACATGGTCGGCGGCGACTATATCGACCGCAACTACGATGCCGCCGCGATCGACGGCCGCATCGTCCAGATCGCATTCCTGAGCGGGACGCCCAAGGCCACCGTTAACTTCTCCAAGGTGATGGTGAAGCGGCTCGTTCACACCGGCTCGACGCTGCGCCCCCGCAGCAATGCGGACAAGGCGGCGATGGTGGCCGCGATCGAGGCCAGGGTGATGCCGCTGTTGCGCGACGGCAGGGTCAAACCCGTCATGGACAGCACATTCCCGCTGGAAAAGGCCGCCGACGCCCATCGGCGCATGGAGACCAGCGAACATATTGGCAAAATTGTGTTGGCGGTTTAACGCTGTTGCGCGATGCGCAGCCGGAAACCCTTTGATTTCCCTCGCTTTCATGTCATTTATCGCGCAACGCCGGTCGACCAGCTTCGCCCGGACATGTGACTGATTGCGGAGAACTGACATTGCGTCTGATCAGGTGCCTTGCGCCCCTCGCGCTGGGCCTCATGATTGTTGCCGCCGCGCCTCCGGCGCGCGCTGTCGACGCGGTCAGCGTTCGCAGTGACGCGCCTGCAATCGATCTCACCGCGATCCTCAATCATCAGCGCAGCGACGCCGACCGCATCCAGGTTTCCACCGCCCCGGGCACCGACGGCATCGTCCGCCGCATCGAAGTCCGCGCCCGCGAAGGCGGCCAGAACTGGGTGGTGTTCGCGCTCGCCAACAACACCGACGACCAGCTCGACCGCCTGATCGTCGCGCCGCATTACCGCATCGTGTCATCGGGCCTGCTGTGGCCCGATCTCGGACTGTCGCGCATCGCCACCATCACGCCGTCGACCGGCGACCGTCCTGAAAAACAGGAGAGCGCGACCGCGGATATCTTCCGCATCACGCTCGATCCCGGCGCCGTCATCACCTTCGTCGCGGAACTGCGCACCGATAAATTGCCGCAGCTCTATCTGTGGGAACCCGACGCCTACAAGGACAAGGTCAATTCGTTCACGCTGTACCAGGGCATCGTGATCGGCATTTCCGGCCTGCTGGCGCTGGTGCTGACCATCCTGTTCGTGGTCAAGGGCAGCATCATGTTCCCCGCCGCCGCCGCTTTGGCATGGGCGGTGCTGGTCTATATCGGCGTCGATTTCGGCTTCTGGGGCAAGGTGCTCGACATGTCGAACAACGCCGAGCGCGTCTGGCGCGCGGCCGGCGAAGCGATCCTGGCCGCGACGCTGCTGGTGTTCCTGTTCGCCTATCTCAACCTCAGCCGCTGGCATGTGCGCTATTCCCACATCACCGTGGGCTGGCTGACTTTTCTGGGCTCGCTGGTGGCGCTGGCGCTGTTTGATCCGGCCGTGGCCTCCGGCATCGCGCGGATGTCGCTGGTGCTGATCGCCTTCGCGGGCTTCGCGCTGATCGTCTATCTCTCGACCCATGGTTTCGATCGCGCGGTGCTGTTGATCCCGACCTGGTTCCTCCTGGTGGTCTGGGTGATCGCGGCCGGCATGACGGTGGCGGGGTCCGTCACCAACGACATCGTCGGCCCTGCCTTGCTCGGCGGCCTCGTGCTGATCGTGATGCTGATCGGATTTACCGTGATGCAGCACGCTTTTGCAGGCGGCGGCGCGACCACGGGTGTCGTTTCCGACGTCGAGCGCCGCGCGCTGGCGCTGACCGGCTCGGGCGACCTGATCTGGGATTGGGACGTTTCGGCCGACAAGGTTTTCACCAGCCCCGAGACCGAGCAACTGCTCGGCCTCAAACGCGGCACGCTGGAAGGCCCGGCGGCAAAGTGGCTCGAAGTATTGCACCCGCTCGACCAGGACCGATTCCGCGCGGCATTGGACAGCGTGCTGGACCAGCGCCGCGGCCGGCTGGTGCAGGATTTCAGATTGCGCACGCCCGACGGCCATTTCATGTGGTTCGCGCTGAAGGCGCGCCCGGTGGTCGGCTCCGACGGCGAAGTGTCCCGCGTGGTCGGAACGCTCACCGACGTCACCGAGCAGAAGAATGCCGAGGAGCGCATGCTGCATGACAGCGTGCATGACAACCTCACCGGTTTGCCGAACCGCAAACTGTTCATCGACCGGCTCGGCGCCGTGGCGAACTTCGCCAAGACCATGCCGAACCTGCGGCCGACGCTGATGGTGATCGATCTCGACCGCTTCAAGCAGGTCAACGATTCCGTCGGCATCGCGGTCGGCGATTCCATCCTGCTGACGCTGGCGCGGCGGCTCACCCGCATCCTGAAACCGCAGGACACGCTGGCCCGGCTTTCCGGCGACCAGTTCGGCCTGATCCTGATGTCGGAACAGGATTCGGCGCGCATCACCGCTTTCGCCGAAACCATCCGCAAGACCATCCGGGCGCCGATCGCCTTCAACGACCGCGAGATTTTCCTCACCGCCTCGATCGGTTTGGCGCTGTCCGACCCGCAGACGCAATTGTCCGAAGAGATCATCAAGGACGCCGAGCTGGCGATGTACCATTCCAAGCGCATCGGCGGCGACCGCATCGACGTCTACAAGCCGGCAATGCGCGCGCGCAAAACCGACCGGCTGACGCTGGAAAGCGAATTGCGCCGCGCCATCGAGCGCGAGGAAATCACCATCCTGTACCAGCCGATCGTGCGGCTGGAAGATCGCTCGATCGCCGGCTTCGAGGCGCTGGCGCGCTGGGACCATCCGAAACTCGGCCGGATGTCGCCGGTGGAATTCATCTCGATCGCCGAGGAGATCGGCCTGATCGTCGATCTCGGCATGTTCGTGCTGGACCAGACCGCAAAGCAGCTGGCGATCTGGCAGCGCGCGATGCGCTCGCGCGAGCCGATCTTTGCCAGCGTCAACGTCTCGTCGCGTCAGTTGCTGCGGCACGATCTGATCCACGACATCCGCACCGTGCTGTCGCGCTCCTCGGTGGCCCGCGGCACCCTGAAACTGGAGCTGACGGAATCGCTCGTGATGGAGAATCCGGAGCATGCCGCGCAGATGCTGACCCGCATCCGCGAACTCGGCACCGGCCTGTCGCTGGACGATTTCGGCACCGGCCATTCCTCGCTGGCCTATCTGCAGCGTTTTCCCTTCGACACCATCAAGATCGACCAGTCCTTCGTGCGCACCACCAGCCGCGGCACCCGCCCGGTGATCCTGAAATCGATCATCGCGCTGGCGCACGACCTCGGCATGGACGTGGTGGCGGAAGGCGCCGAGACCGACTCCGATGCGGTCGAGCTCTATCAATTGGGCTGCGAATACGCGCAGGGTTTTGCCTTCGGCGAGCCGATGGACGCCGACGCCGCGATGCGGCTGCTGACGGAAGAGCGGCTCGAAGCGGCGAGTTAATCTCGTCGTCCCTGCGAACGCAGGGACCCATACGCCGTGCCGTCAATGTTCCGCCATAATGTCTTGATCAACCAGCTGTCGCCCAATAGCTGATCGGGATTATGGATCCCTGCGCCCCGTGCGCAATTGCGCACCAGGCAGGGACGACAGTGGTGGTTTACCCACCCTCACTTCACCTTCTTGAACCGCACGGTCTTGCCGTCCGCAAGCCTCGTCGCGATGTAGCCGCCGGCGAGGCAGGCTTCGCGCTGCGGCATCTTTTCCTGCGGGCTGCGCAGCGTTTCCCACCACGACGCGCGGTGGGCCGCGCGCGGCAGCGCCGCGTCGATGATCTCCTCGATCTTTTCGAAGCTGAGCACGAATTCGGGCAGCGTCTGCTGTTTCAGGTAATCGCGCAGCGGGTCGTAATCGTTCACGGGTGTCCTCGGTAAGTGGTCAGGCTGTTTTCGCCAGGGCGCGCGTTACGGCTTCCGGCTCCTTTTCGACGACTCTGAGCAGGATGCGCGCGCTGCGTTCCGGCTGGCGGCGACCCTGCTCCCAATCGCGCACGGCTGACAGCGCGAATCCGTATGTTTGCGCAAAACTTTCTTGCGAGAGGCCCAGTCGCGTGCGGATTTTCTTCACGTTAACCCGCGCCGGAACATGAATCCCGTAACCGCGCTTGCTGCTCGATCCATCGAGATAGGCCTTGGCCTCGCCGAGCCCGGCCTTGATCTTGTCAAACGCGTCCTTTGTCATTTTTGTCTCCTGTAATCTTCCATCATGCCGGCGATCATCCTCGCCAGAGCATTGCGCTCGGCCGCCGAAAGATTGGCTTTCTCGTTCTTGGCAAAAACCGCCAGAATGAAGACCGGCAGGCTCGCGCCACTGAGCAGATAGATAATTCGCGCGCCGCCGCTCTTGCCCCGTGCACCGAAGCCAAACCGCACCTTGCGAATTCCGCCGCTGCCAGGAATGACCACGCCGCATGTGGGATCGGCGGCAAGACGATCCACGATAGCCCTGCGCTCTTCCGGCGAAAACAGCCGCTCCGCGTCGACGAGATAGGACGGCGTTTCCACGACGGTCTGCATCGGAACCGAATTCTACGGCATTGCCGTAGTACGATCAAGGCTCGATCCGGCAATTTCGCCGGGTGCGGGAGACCGCCAAGCCATCGACCCGCATTTTCCGGGTTCCGGCAACGAATCGTTAACTCATTACCGCGTCGCTGTCGCCATTTAAGCCGGCGGCAACCAATCCGGTGCATTCAGGGTATCGGGAGCGAACCATGCGATTTGGATGGCGCAAGGAGGTGGCCGGGCGGCCCTGGCGGCTATCGGCGAAATTGCTGATCATCTCGTCGGTCGCGACGGTGATCGGCTTCTCCGCGATTTGCGCCAACGTCATGCTCGACATGCGCCGCGGCGAGGAAGCGCTGGCGCGCCAGATGCTGGAGAATCTCGCATCCGGCGTCGATTCCGACATCAACCGCAATATCGAGCTCTACGACCTGTCGCTGCGCGCCGCCGCCAGCGGCATGATCCTTCCGGAGGTCAAGGAGCTCAGCAAACCGATCCTGCACCTGATCCTGTTCGACCGGGCCGCCAGCGCCAGGCACTTCGGCGCGCTTCAGGTGTTCGACGCCGGGGGATGGCTGACCATCGATGCCTCGGCGTTCGATCCCCGGCCGGAAAATCGCGGCGACGAAGAGTACTTCCGGGTCCACCGCGATAGTCCCGACTCCGGCCTTTTCATCAGCAAGCCGATGCTGCATCGCGGCGCCTACGCCATCGTGCTCAGCCGGCGCATCACCGGCGAAGACGGAAGTTTTCTCGGCGTGGTCGCGGGTTCGATCCGCTTCAGCTATTTCCACGATTTGTTCGGCCGCCTGAGCCTCGGGGCGGACGATACCATCACCGTGCTGCGCCGCGACCGCACCATCATCATGCG
>CALROE020000230.1:0-5960 GCA_943369715.1 Bradyrhizobium ivorense | reverse complement strand
GGCTGTCGCCTTGTAGAACACGTGCGTGTCCGGCTCGAGCGTGCAGAAGCCGTGCGCGAATCCGACCGGCACCAGCATCTGCCTGCCATCAGCCGCCGACAATCTCTCCGCCGCCCATTTCCCATAGGTCGGCGACGATCGACGCAGATCGACCGCGACACCGAAAATGCTTCCGCGCAGGACGCGGGCCAGCTTGGCTTGCGCCGCGGGGCTGCCTTGGAAATGCAGCCCGCGAATGGTCCCGGCGTTGAGCGACAAGGATTGAGTGTCCTGGACAAATTCCAGCGCAATGCCGTGTTCGACAAAACGGTTGCGATTATAGGTCTCGCAGAGTTCGCCGCGCGAATCGGCGAAGGTTCTTGGGGTGATGATCTTGACCGCCGCGATGGCCGTTGGGGTAATAACTAACAAGGGAAATCCTATCGTAGGGTTATTGCCGTTTCGTCGCCGTCACGTCACTGATAGTGACCAAGCATGGTCCTGAATTCGTTCGCGATGTGATCCGCTGAAGACTTGTCCCTGACCTCGCGCATGACATCGACGGCATAGCGCCAGGACTTCCCGCCGAATTCCCCGCGAATCCGCTTGATGGCATCGCTCACTTCATTCCAGCTGCCGGCGGGCAGGAAGAAGGGGTAGTCGTCCGGCAGATAGAATTGCGCGTCGCTTTCGCCCCGCTCGGTCAGAATTGGGCTCAGGCAATGCGCGGCGGTGAAGCCCTTGGTGAAAGGCTTGAACACCACGAAATCGTGCGGGCGGCTGAACAGGCCCTTGGCGGATGGCCTGAATACAACGGCATCGTGCGCGCGGCCGAACAGGCCCACGATGAAGGACTTGAACCCGAAGGAATTTTCCGGGCGCCTCAGGGAGTAGTGGCAGTTGAATTCAGGCAGACGCGCCATCCAGCAATCGGCCGACCCGCCCGACGGCGTTTCGAGAATCTCCGCCAACTGGCCCAGCTCGCTCTGGTACCTGCAATTTTGCAACAACCCGACGTAAGCAAGCCGCAATCTGTCGCTCGGAGGCTCGAAGACCGGCAGTCGCTGGTCGACATTGTGCGTCACCAGATGACAGGGCTTGTCCGGGAATTTCTTCTGGAGCGCTGCCATCTGCAGCTTCGATGAGGCAATGAACCCATCGACCATCGCCGCCAGCGCGATCAGGTCGGCGACAGGCATCCCGAGATCCACGGGATCGGCGAGCAACAGGTTGCGGCCCGCCTTGAGATCGGCGAGCGACCGCGGCGAAGCGGACGCCAGGAACCCCTTTGTCAGAACGATGACGGAATCGGTCTGGCTGCAGTCCGTCGTGAAGGTGAAGGAATAGCGGTCGGATAATCTGGTGGCGAGCAGCTCGGTCAGCTGCCTGCCGCGCAGGAAAGTCGATCCATAATACAAATGAATTGCGTCGGGAGCGCTCAAAAAGACGACGTCGGTCCGCATCAGTCCCTAATCACTCAGGCCGGCCCCAATATGGTCGATCTATATCCTATTCGAACTGCGGCTCCAATTCATGCAGTATTTGAGAGCCCGGCGCCACCCGGGCGGTCTGCGCTGTCCGCCAGTTCCGTAGTGCCGTAGCCCGGATCGAGCTCTTGCGTAATCCGGGGCTTTTCTTGCACCGCTCCCGGATTGCGCCCTTGGGGCACGCCGAGGGCGTGACCCAAGGCCTCCATCCGGGCTACGGGACCGAGCAAGGCGGGCATGGTGACCCCTTCATCAGGCGTCGAGTTGCTGCTCCAGATCGTGCAGCACCTGGTAACACGCCAGTACCTGCGCGACGCTCGAATTCGGCTCGCGGCCCTCGCGGATGGCGGCGAAGAATTCACGGTCCTGCAGCTCGATGCCGTTCATCGACACGTCGACCTTGGAGACGTCGATCTTCTCTTCCTTGCCGTTGAAGAGATCGTCGTAGCGCGCGATGTAGGTGCCGGTGTCGCCGATATAGCGGAAGAAGGTACCGAGCGGACCGTCATTGTTGAAGGACAGGCTGAGCGTGCAGATCGCGCCGTTGGCGGCCTTGAGCTGGATCGACATATCCATCGCGATCCCCAGGGTCGGATGGATCGGTCCCTGCACCGCATTGGCCTTCACGATCGGCGAGCCGGCCTGGTAGGCGAACAGGTCGACCGTGTGCGCGGCGTGGTGCCAGAGCAGGTGGTCGGTCCAGCTGCGCGGCTGGCCCAGCGCGTTCATGTTGGAGCGGCGGAAGAAGAAGGTCTGCACATCCATCTGCTGGATGTTGAACTCCTTGGCGACGATCTTCTTGTGCACCCACTGATGGCTGGGGTTGAAGCGGCGGGTATGGCCGCACATCGCGACCAGCCTGGTCTGCTTCTGCAGATCGACCACGGCCTGCGCATCCTTGAGCGAATCCGCGAGCGGGATCTCGACCTGGACATGCTTGCCGGCCTTGAGGCACGCGATCGATTGCGCCGCGTGCATCTGGGTCGGCGTGCACAGGATCACGGCGTCGACTTCCCCAAGCGCGAGACTGTCGGCGAGGTCGGTCGCAACATGCCCGATGCCGTATTTGGCGGCGACCTCCTTGGTCGGCTCCAGCCTGCGGCCGACCAGCGACACCACCTCGACGCCGTCGATGTTTTTGATGCCGTCGAGGTGCTTGATACCGAATGCGCCGGCGCCTGCCAGCGCGACCTTGATCGTCTTCGTCACGTCAGTTGTTCTCCAGAATCAGATGACCCACGGCGGTGTTGCTGGCGGGCACATGGTAGAAGCGATGCCGCACGGTCGGCGGCTTGCCGCCGCCACTGACGTCGTTCATGGCGCCGCGCGCGATCAGCCACATCACCAATTCGATGCCCTCGCTGCCGGCCTCTCGGACGTAGTCGATATGCGGCATCTTCGACAACCCTTCGGGATCGGCGATCAGGCGGTCGAGGAAATTGGTGTCGAACTCCTTGTTGATCAGCCCGGCGCGCGGCCCCTGCAGCTGGTGGCTCATGCCGCCGGTGCCCCAGATCTGCACGTTGAGCGGTTCGTCGTAGGACAAGATGGCCTTGCGGATCGCCTTGCCGAGCATGTAGCAGCGCCGGCCCGAGGGCGCCGGGTACTGCACGACATTGACGGCGAACGGGATCACCGGACAGGGCCACGCCTGCGGCTGGCCGCACATCAGGCTGAGCGGCACCGTGAGGCCGTGGTCGATGTCCATCTTGTTGACGATGGTCAGATCGAAATCGTCCTGGATCACCGACTGCGCGATGTGTCCGGCGAGTTTCGGATGGCCGATCACCTTCGGCACCGGACGCGGCCCCCAGCCCTCGTCGGCGACCGCGAACTCGGCCGCGGTGCCGATCGCGAAGGTCGGAATCAGGTCGAGGCTGAACGCGTTGGCGTGATCATTGTAGACCAGGAAGATGACGTCCGGCTTCTGCTCCTTCAGCCATTGCTTGGAGAAGTCGTAACCCTTGAACACCGGCTGCCAGTACGGCTCCGCGGTCTTGCCGAGGTCGATCGCGGCACCGACCGCCGGCACATGCGATGTGTAGACGCTGGCTGAGATACGGGCCATTTACTTCTTCTCCCCGGTGTAGCGGTTGCCTTCAATGGTGCGGCCGCCCTTGACCATCATGTTGCGGTATTCGTCCTCGCTCATGCCGGTCATGCTGCCGGCCATCTGCTGGAAGCTCTTGCCGTCGGTGGCGCCGATCTTGGCGAGGAAGTAGATGTTGCCGCCGAGCGCAATGCAGCGGTTGAGGTCGCGCGCCAGCACCGCCAGCTTCTGGTCCTCGGTCATCGGCCATTCGTCGAGATAGGCGCGCTCATTGGCCTTGAAGCGGGCGCGGTTGTCCGCCTTCATCAGCGACATGCAGAACTGGTTCAGGTGATAGCCCTGGCGCGACATCTCGGCATCGAAGATCGTGGTGCCGGGAACATCTTTATAGGGTTTGTCGAGTGACATGGGCTTTGCCTCCTCAGGAGTGTTCGGGCCAGTACAGCCGCATCGGGTTGTCGACCAGCAGCTTCTGCTGCAATTCCGGTGTGACCGCAATGTGCGGGATGAAATCGACCAGCAGCCCGTCGTCGGGCATATGATCTTTCAAATTCGGATGCGGCCAGTCGGTTCCCCAGAGCACGCGGTCGGGGAAGGTTTCGACGATACGCCGCGCGAACGGGATCACGTCGCGGTAGGCATTTTGTTCACCGTTCAGCGCCGGCGGCCCCGCGACCGACAGCCGCTCCGGGCAACTGACCTTGGACCAGACGTTTGGGTGCTGCGTCATGAATTTCACGAACAGCTCGAACTCCGGACCATCGACCGGCTTGGTGACGTCGGGCCGGCCCATATGGTCGACCACGATCGTGGTCGGCAGCGAGGTGAAAAAATCCCACAATTCGGGCAAATCCACCGCCTCGAAATAGATCACGACATGCCAGCCCAGCGTGCCGATGCGGTCGGCGATCTCGATCAACTCTTCCTTCGGCGTGAAATCGACCAGGCGTTTGACGAAATTGAAGCGCACGCCGCGCACGCCGGCGTCGTGCATTGCGCGCAATTCTTCGTTGCTGATGCTGCGCTTGACGGTGGCGACGCCACGCGCCCTGCCGCCGGAATGAACCAGCGCGTCGACCATGGCGCGGTTGTCGGCGCCGTGGCAGGTGGCCTGGACCACGACGTTGCGGGCGAAGCCGAGATGATCGCGCAGGGCATATAGCTGCTGCTTCGACGCATCGCAGGGCGTGTATTTGCGCTCCGGCGCGAACGGAAATTCGGCGCCCGGACCGAACACATGGCAGTGCGCGTCCACCGCGCCTGCCGGCACCTTGAAGCGGGGTTTTGAGGGGCCGGCATACCAGTCCAGCCAGCCCGGGGTTTTCTCGAATTGCATGACTGCCTAACTCATTTCTTTTCTTCTGATTTGACCTTGCCGAGGATGCGGTCGGCTTCGGTGCGCCAATCGGCGCTGCGGGCAAATTCCTTTGTCCCTTTCGCGCCGAACAGGCCTTCGTCGGCGAGGTCGGCGACCCAGGCCTGGCGTTCGGCGGTGCCCTGCGCCGACCATGGCGTCAGCCCGATCTCGCGCACGGTCTCCGCGACCTCGCGGACCTCTTCGCTGCGGCGGCGGCCGTGCTCGATGACGCGCTGAAAGAAATAGGCGCCCTGCTTCTCCCAGTCGATGCCGGGAAAGGTCTCCTTGAGCGAGGCCAGCACGGCGTCCTCGACGCCGTAGGCCCGCGCCGTGGTGAAACTTTCGATCACCATGGCCTCCATGCCCTTGATCATGATGCTGCGGCACATCTTGACCGCCGAGGCGACGCCGAGTTCATCGCTGGCCACCTTGGCATTGAAGCCGAGTTCGACCAGCAAGGGCGCCAGCTCACGCGCGCCTGAACCGCCCAGCAGCAAAGGCACCTTGATGCGATACGGCGGCAGCGAGGTCATGACGGCGCCCTCGACATAGCGTCCGCCGGCGCCGTCGATCAGGACAGCGGCGCGCCGCTTCGCGCCCGGCGAAGCCGAATTGAAATCGAGGAACCAGGCGCCCTGCTTCAGCCCGGGCATGCAGGCCTGCGCCACCGGCACCGCCTGGCTCGCGGTAACCGCGGACACGATCAAATCGGCCTGCGCGGCGAGATCGGCATGCGACGATGCCAGCGCGACGCCGATGCCGGCGGCATGATCCTGCAGCGGCCTGGCCCTGTCGTCGCCGAGCTTGATGTCATAGGCGCTGACCTGGACACCGTCCTTGCGCAGATCCTCGGCCAGAATCCGGCCGACCTCGCCATAGCCGACGAGGCCGACATGCCACTGGTTGGAAGCAACCGACATCGCGATCAATCTATGTATCGGAGCCCGGCTTTCGCCAGCGGCTCACGCATGTTGTACATATCGAGACCGAGCACGCCGGCCGCCAGCTTGGCGCGCTTGTCGCCTTCATTGGCCTCGCGCGCTTCCGCCGCGTCCGCCGCCTGCTGGGCGATGGCAGCGGGAACCAC
>CALROE020000229.1:0-5960 GCA_943369715.1 Bradyrhizobium ivorense | reverse complement strand
AAGGGGCTTGCGCCCGGCGAGCGCGTCATCGTGTATCCCGGCGACCAGATCAGCCCCGGCGTCCGGGTCAGCGTGAAGTGAGACGAGAGGGCTCTGCGCGTAACCACGGAAGCCGACGGCACGATGAACGCTTACCTCACGTGCTGCCGACGCTGTGACGCGGCTGCCAGTTCCGCCCTCTACAGGTGAAGCCATCAGCCGTGAACACAGCGCTCAGGCGAACTGCAATGTTTCCGTAGCACTCACGACGGTTCGAGGGCCGGACTGAATTGCTCCGCCGAGGTCGAGACGCGGTCACCGTTCAGCGCGAAGGGCTTGCCGAATTCAAGCACGCGTTCGGCCGGCGCGTACCAGCCCTGTGGGGCATGGGTATCGTCGTGCAGATAGCAGCGGACGCGCACCAGCGGCGATCCGACCGTGAAAGTAAAATGCCGGCTCATCGGGGGGCACGTCACGAACGAATGATACTTCGACAGCTGTGCGCAATTGACGAAGTTGGTGCCCCATCTGCGCTCGACATGGCCGCGACCGCTGACGACATCGTCGGGAAAGGTATGGGTATGTCCACCGAGCCAGAGATCGACCGAGCCCGGATTCTTCTCCAAATATTGTTCGAACCGCTGCGCCTTCGGCTCTTCATCGACGAAGTAGAGGTAGGACGCGCCTTCCGGCACGCCATCGACCCCGTGGTAGCGGCCGTGGCGATAGCGGCCGTCGGGATATTTCGAGACTCCCTCGAAATCCCCGGAAGCCACGGTGGTTTCCCGTAGCATGTGGTGGTGGCAGCTGATTACGATGTCGTCCTTGGCAGCCTCCACATGCTCCTGCCACCAGGCCCAGGTATCGCTGGTTACGGCACCGGCCGGCGAGCCGCCACCGAATTCGCGGCGGCCGACCGGAAACGGCAGATCGTTGCGGTCGCTCATCATCAGAAAGCGGAGATTGCCGACACTGAAGGAGTAACGTTCCCAGCTTCCTTTGACGGCATACGGCCGTCGTGACGCGTCGACGCCCGAACACTCCGTGTTCTCACCCATCGGATCGACCCATTTGCGGAACCACCAGTTGGCCGGCTTGCCCGCACTAGACGGCGCGTTGCCCGGTGAGGCATCGTGATTGCCGGCGACCGAGTAAATCTGCTCGCGGCGATGTTGCTTGAGCGCACCGAACTGCCGCGCCACCTCGCGTCCCTGCTCGTCGTTCGGCAAGTCCCACAGGCCCGCATTGTCGCCGAGATCGAGCGCGATATCCCAGCGGAACGGCGGGCCGCCGAGGTCGCCGCCGCTCTCGGATTGCCGGAGCGCCGATGCGAGGCTTTCGGGATAGGCAGCCGGCGGCGTGAACTCCATGCCGTTGCGTATCGCCGCCGAGACCGCCTTGTCGGTAGCGACATGCGCATCGGAGAACACCCAAAGCTGGAAAGTTTCGGCCTCGATGGGCCTGCCGGCGTGGGGCTTGTTTTGACGTTCGCTCATTTGCTGGATCCTTCGATATTCGGATTGAGCGCTCAATCTGGATTGGACCCGACACTCGCGATATGAAAAACGAACCCGGCGCTACAACTAATTGCCAAACGGATCAGCCGATCGCGGCAGCCTTTTCCACGCCGGCGCTGGCGGCTACTGGAAGAGGGACTCGACGTCCAGCTTCTGCTTGATCATCTTGTGCTCGAACGCGTCCGCGGCCCATTTGCCGATCAGGGCACGGCTGTCCGCCTTTACGGCAATGTCGATCTGGCCAAGGTCGGTTGCCGTGTAAAACGGATCGTCCTTCGAGGCGGCCATGACAACCGCAGGATCCGTCCTGAGATATTCCCCGAACCAATCCGCCGATTTTTGCTGGTTCTGCGCGATGAAGAGGATCGCCTTGCGAAGGGAGGCAATGTACTTCTCGACTTCCTGCGGATGCTCGGCGATGAACTTGGTCTTGACGATGGAAACGAAACGGAACGGCCAGCTGTGCAGGATCTGGGCGCCCGACTGCTGCTGCAGCCTCAGCACCTGAGGCTGGCGGATGACGATCGCATCGACCGACTTGTTGCCAAGCGCGGTAGCCAGTTCGGCGGGAGCGATGTTGACCAGCGAAACCTTGTCGGCAAGCCGGCTCTCCTTCAGCCACACCAATGTATCGAGATGCGAATCCGAACCGAAGGAAACGCCCAATTTCTTCCCGGCAAGTGCTTCAACCGCGGCGATCCCGCTGCTCTTGTCCACCATCAGCGAGTGACTAGACTGGCCCACCATCGCGACGATCTTGACGTCGCCGGGGATCTTGGCCGCATACGACGTCACCGGCATCAGGCTCGTCACCACCGCATCGATCGAGCCTGCGGCAAGGGCCTCCATCATCGGCGGGCCGTACTGGAACGAGTCGAACTGGGCCTTCAGGCCGCTCTGCTGGGCAATGCCCGCCTTGTCCATCGTCACCACGATCTGGCCGTTCATCCCGCTCGGAAACGCAATTCGCATCACCGGATCGGCGGCGGTCGCCACTGCCGGCACGGCGCAGGCCGCCGCCGCAACGGACAGCGCGACGACGAGGCCGCGGACGTGATTGGTGTTGAGCGCTCGCATGACTCTCTCTCCAGATTAGACGTTCAAGCCTGTTTCCACGGGATCAGCACATTCCGTTCCAGCGCCTCGAGCGCGACCGACATCAGCGCCCCAAGCAAGCCGATGGTGCACATTCCCACCAGAACGAGACTGGTTTCGAGCGACAGCCGGTTGGCCTGAATCATGTAGCCGAGCCCGGATTGGGCGGCGATCAGTTCGGCCGTGACCACGGCCATCCAGGACTGGCCGAGCCCGATCCGCAATCCGGTCGAGATCATCGGCATCGCGGAGGGCAGATAAATGCGGGCGAACAGGGCGCGCGGCCCCGCGCCGAGCGAGCGTGCGGCGTGGACGTGCTCCGGTCGCACCGCATTGCCGCCGGCAAAGCTGTTGATGAAGATCGGAAAGAACGCCGCCAGCGCGGTGATGAAATAGCTCGGGGGATCGCCGATGCCGAACCAGAGAATGGCAATCGGAATCCAGGCGATCGGCGGGATCGGCCGCAGGAAGCTTACGATCGGCGACAGCAGCAGATTGAGCGGCCTGAAAAACGACATCAGCAGCGCCAGCGGGACGGCGATCGACGACGCGATCAGAAATCCTCCGATCACCCGCCGCAGGCTGGCGATCACATCGCCGAGCAGGCTGCCCTCCCGCAGCAGTTCGACGAATCCGATCACGACCGCGTACGGCTTCGGCAGCAGGACGGCGTTGCCGATTCGCATCGAAGCCGCCGTCCAGAGCAGCAGAAACAGCGTTACACCCGCCAGCGCCCAGCCCCAGCGCATCGCTCCGGTCGCCCCTGAATTTGCCGTCGCCATGCTACGCTCCTTGCATCAGTCGGAATTCCGGAACACCTTCAAGGTCTCTTCCCGGATCAGTTCGAATATCTCGCCACGGTATCTGTTGAAGAGCTCCGACTTGATCATGGACGGATCGCGCGGCCGCGGCAGGTCGATCCGCACCTCGCGCTTGATGCCGCCGGGCAGGGTCTTCATGACGACGACACGGTCGGCCAGGAAGATCGCCTCTTCGATGTCATGGGTGACAAAAATCACGGTGGTCTTGAATTTCGACCAGATCTTCAGAAGCTCTTCCTGCATGATCGAACGGGTCTGCGCATCGAGCGCGCCGAACGGTTCGTCCATCAGCAGCACGGGCGGATAGGTGGCGAGGGCGCGGGCAATGCCGACACGTTGCTGCATTCCGCCGGACAGGCTCGTCGGCCATGCCGAGGCCTGCTTCTCCAGGCCCACCAGCGCGAGAAAGGTGCGCGCCGTACCGATCGGATCGGCGCGGCCCAGCATCTTCGGACCGAACGCGACATTTTCCAGCACCGACATCCAGGGGAACAGCGAGTGGTTCTGAAACACGATGCCGCAGTCGGGATTGGTTCCCTTTACCGGCTTGCCGTCGACCGTGATGGTTCCGCTGGTCGGCTTCAGGATTCCCGCCACCACATTCAGCAGCGTCGACTTTCCGCATCCGGAAGGTCCCAGCAGCGCGACGAACTCGCCGGGACGAATCTCGATGTCGAGGTCATCGAGCGCGACCACGGGCCCGGATTTGGTCTCGAAACGCATCGCTAGCCCGCGACCTTCGATCCGGCCCTGCTCGGTGGGATGAGCCGGCGGCTTTCCCGATGGAGTCCAGACGCCGGGCTCTTTGTCAGCCGGGAGGCGCTCCGACGCTAAAGCGAGATTTGGACGAAAGGAGACCACGGAAGACCTTCCTGAGAGAAAGCGATGGCTGCGACTTCCGCAGCGACGGTCAGAGGCTCGGCTATGCCGCAGCGAGGCTCAAGCGGGATCGGCCGGCAAACGACAACAAATTGCAAAGACCGCGCTTAGTTCCCGGCAACGACGAAGCCGGTCAATGCTCGGTGGTAAGTCCCGCGAGCAGGTCGAGCTTGCGGATCAACAACTTGCCGCGGCCCACCTCGATGATTCCGTCCGCCTGCAATCGCTTGAGGCCTATGGTGACCCATTGGCGGGTCGCTCCGACCATGTGCGAGATTTCCTCGTGGGTGATCGGAACGTTGATGGCGACGCCGTCCTCGCTCTCGACTCCATACATTTCCGCTAGCAGCAGCAGCACGCGCGTCATGCGCTCGCCGGCGGTCCGTGTCCCGAGCATCTGCGCCATCGCGGCGTAACAGCGGCCCTTGAAGACCATGGCCTCGATGAGACCGAGCGCGAGATTCGGCATGCGCGCACAAAGCGCGTGCAACGTTGCACTGGGAAGCAGCAGCAGGCTGGTGTCGCGGATCGCGACGGCCGACCACATGTTGCGCGTCTGCGCAAACACATCAGGTCCGCCGATGAAATTCCCTGCGAACCAGTAGGCCCGCGTGATCTCGCGTCCGGACGGCGCGGCATAGAACACCCGCACGCCGCCGGACAAGATCAGAAAGATGCCCTTCTGGGCTTCGCCCTGTCGGAAAATCGTGGAATTGCGCTTGGCAAGTTTCGGCGTGCATTGACGGATCACGTATTCACGCTCTTGCGGCGTCAGCCGGTCCAGCAGGAATGGTTTGCGCCCTTCGAGCGACTCGGTCTCGGACAGCACGAGCACCCTGGAGCGATCGGCATCAGCCACTGGAGACGCGTCCTGGCGTGCATCAATCTGCAGCATGATTACCCTTACATCCGCCCTCCGGAATACTAGCAAGTATCAGGCCAAGCGCACGCCGATCGGCGGAAGCAAGGTTTCGGTCAGCCGGGCGCCTGACGCCTCAGGCCCTTCGATTTCGGGCCCGGCCCGCGCATGTAATGCAGTTCGGGGCGGTAACGGTCGATCAGGCGCGAGGCCAGGATACGCCGCAGCATTCGAAGGACTGCGGTTCCGAATGATCTACGCATGCGTTCCTCCTGTTCATCCCGCCACTCAAGCCGGCAGCTGGCCGGTCAGGCGCTCGTGAAACGCCGAGCTGCGCGGGTCGAGCCCGCTGAACACGACGGTGGCGCCGCGGTCGCGGTACTTGGTTTCGATCGCATCGAGTGCGGCGACGGTCGAGGCATCCCAGATCTGGGAATGGGTGAGATCGATAGCGACGTGGCTGGGATCGATGCCGTAGGAGAAGCGCTCCACCAGGTCGTTGCTGCTGCCGAAGAACAGCGGCCCGTGCACGTCGTAGCGAACCGACCGGCCATCGGCGCTGAGCGTGCGCTCGGCGCGAATGACATGGGCCACCCGGCGCGCGAACAGCACCATCGCCAGCAGCACGCCGGCGGCGACGCCGAGCGCCAGGTTGCCAGTGGCCACCGTGATCGCCACGGTGACGACCATGACGGTGGTTTCCGGCACCGGCATCCGCTTCAACGTGGCCGGCATGACGCTGTGCCAGTTGATGGTTTTCAGCGCGACGATCATCATCACGGCGGCGAGCGCCACCATCGGGATCTGCGC
>CALROE020000228.1:0-5999 GCA_943369715.1 Bradyrhizobium ivorense | reverse complement strand
GCCGGGAAAGCGCGTTTGCAACAGGCCGATGAAATCGGAGCCGGATTCGACCAGTGTGAGGTCTTGCTGGCGCAGGCCGCGCTTGAGCAACTCGTAGGTGAAAACACCGGTGCCGGGGCCGAGTTCGAGCACCGGCGCGCTCTTCGTCGAGATCTCGCGCGTGATCAGCTCGCCGAGGGCTGCGCTGGAAGGCGCAATGGCGCCAACGCGGCGCGGCGCCGACATCCAGGCGAGGAAGAAGGACAGCAGGTCGTGTGCCATGGGGACTCCCCTTGTTCTGATCTGACGCCAGCATCGCGAAGGGGCGCGCACAAATCGATGGCACGTTCGTGCCATTGAGCCTGTGATTGGAGAAGCGACTCGCCCATGGTGATTGTCCTGCCGGAACAGGCCGCCCCCCATCCTTTGACGGCCGCGCGATTTATTGCGACAACGCCTCCCGTGAACCGCAAGAACAATAAATCGAGGGAGCCAAAGCCGATGATCATGGAAATGCGCGTCTACCGCTGTCTGCCGGGCCGCCTGCCGGCGCTGCTGAAGCGTTTCGAAAACACCACGCTGAAATTGTGGGACAAGCACGGCATCAAGCAGGCCGGCTTCTTCACCACCCTGATCGGCACGTCCAACCAGGAACTGACCTATTTCGTCGCCTGGGACTCGCTGGCGGATCGCGAAAAGAAGTGGAATGCATTTCAAACCGATCCCGACTGGATCGCCGGCCGCGCCAAGAGCGAGGAAGACGGTCAGATCATCGACAACATCGTCAGCCAGCTGCTGGTGCCGACGGCGTTCTCGGCGGTGAAATAACCGCCGACGCAACCCTGATATTCGGGGGGTTGAACGGGGTTGATCCTGATGGCGTGGACCGGCATGGTCCACGCGGAAAAGAAGGAAAACCCGTGAGCGCGAGCAACTCTGCAGCACCAATCGTGGCGGCTGGCCCGGTTAAATTCGGCAATGATCTGCCGATTTCGATCATCGCCGGCCCGTGCCAGCTCGAGAGCCGCGCGCATGCGCTCGAGGTCGCCTCGGCGCTGAAGGAAATCGCGGCGCGGCTCGGAATCGGCATCGTCTACAAAACCTCGTTCGACAAGGCCAACCGCACCAGCGTCTCCGCCGCCCGCGGCATCGGGTTGCAGCAGGCGCTGCCGATCTTTGCCGAGATCCGCTCGTCGCTTGGGATGCCGGTTCTCACCGACGTCCATGAAGCCTCGCAATGCGCCGAGGTGGCGCGGGCCGTCGACGTGCTGCAGATCCCTGCGTTTCTGTGCCGGCAGACCGATTTGCTCGTGGCGGCGGCCGCCACCGGCAAGGTCGTCAACGTCAAGAAGGGCCAGTTCCTGGCGCCCTGGGACATGGCGAACGTGGTCGCCAAGATTACCGGCGCGGGCAATGCCAATGTGCTGGTCACCGAGCGCGGTGCCTCGTTCGGCTACAACACGCTGGTGTCGGACATGCGGGCGCTGCCGATCCTGGCGCGCACCACCGGTGCGCCTGTCATTTTTGACGCCACCCATTCGGTACAGCAGCCGGGCGGCAAGGGCACCTCCTCGGGCGGCGAGCGCGAATTCGTGCCCGTGCTGGCGCGCGCCGCGGTTGCGGTCGGCGTCGCCGGCGTCTTCATCGAAACCCATCCCGATCCGGACCATGCACCGTCGGACGGTCCCAACATGGTGCCGCTGCGCGATTTCGAGAGCCTGGTGCGGACGCTGATGGCGTTCGACGCGCTGGCCAAGAGCACGCCGCGCTGATGCCATCAGGGCAGGGAACAGCGCCGCGCGACCAGCATATCCCCTCGGTAATCTACGTCATTGCACTGGCGACCTTTTCCGCCGCCCTGTCGGCGCGGGCGCTCGATCCCGTGCTGCCGCATGTCGCCGAGGATTTCGGGATCACCATCGCCACCGCGGCAGGATTCTCGGCGGCGTTCGCCTTCACCTTCGCCATCATCCAGCCGGTACTGGGCGCTGCCGCTGATTTGTTCGGCAAGGCGCGGCTGATGGTGATCTGCCTGGTGCTGCTGGGATTAGCCAACATTCTCGGCGCGTTCTCGACATCGTTTCCGATGCTGTTCGCGAGCCGCATTCTCGCGGGAATCGGCTCCGGTGGCGTTTTTCCGGTCGCGCTCAGCCTGACCAGCGATCTCGTCGGCCCCGAGAAACGACAGGTCGCGATCGGACGAACGCTGGCCGGCGCCATGACCGGCAACATCCTGGGCGCGTCGCTGTCGGGCCTGATCGGCGACTTCCTGGGCTGGCGCGGCGTGCTGGCGGTGCTCGGCGTGCTGGTGATCCTCGCTCCGATCGCGGTGGCCTGGGGTTTTCGCGGCGCGGCGCTGGCGCGGCCGCCGAAGACGAGTCTGGCGATGCTCAGGCAGGGCTACCGCACGATCTTCAGCAATCCCAACGCGCGAATCGTGTACGCCGCCGTTTTCATCGAGGGATGCTGCGTGCTCGGATTGTTTCCGTTCGTGGCGGCATTCCTGTTCGAGCTCGGCGAAACCCGGCTGTCGATTGCGGGCATCGTGATCGCATTTTTTGCGGTGGGCGGCCTGTTCTACACCATGAGCGTTTCGCGATTCCTGCCATGGCTTGGCGTCAAGGGCATGATGATCGCGGGCGCCGCTTTGGTCGGGCTGCAGCTCGCCGTGGTGGCGTTCGGCCCGGGCTGGAAGATTCAGGCCGTCAGCCTGCTGTTCATGGGCTGGGGCTTCTACATGATTCACGGCTCGCTGCAGGTGGTTGCCAGCGAGCTTTCGGTGCAAGCCCGAGCCACCGCGCTATCGCTGCACGCGTTCTTCTTTTTCATGGGGCAGACCGTCGGTCCGATCGCCTATGGATATGGCATCGAGAATCTCGGCAAGGTTCCGACCTTGCTGGTATTCGCTGGCGTGATGGTTGCGGTCGGCCTTGCCTGCGCGCGGCTGCTGCGACAGACGAGGCCTGCGGATGCAGGTGCGACATAGCGGCTACCTGGCTATGGCGGCGGGAGACTTTAATGATTGAAACGCATGTTCTGTTGATCGTCTTGCTCGCCGCGGCCCTTCACGCCACCTGGAATGCGCTGGTGAAGGGGGCGCCGGACAAGCTGGTCAGCATGACCGCCGTGGTTCTCGGCCACGTGCCGTTCGCGCTGCTGGCGCTGCCGTTCGTGCCGCTGCCGGATGCGGCGTCATTCCCTTACATCGTTGGCGGCGCGGCGCTTCACGTCGGCTACCAGCTGTTTCTGTTCTGGGCCTACCGGCAGGGCGATCTCACTCAAGTGTACCCGATCGCCCGCGGCACCGCACCGCTGATCGTGGCGGCCTGTTCGGTGCTGATTTTTCGCGAGACGCTGACGACGCTGCAGCTTGCCGCCATCACCACGATCGGCTGCGGGATCATGAGCCTGGTGCTGGTTCGCGGCGCTCAGGGCCTGCACAATCCCCACGGCGCGGTGCTGGCGCTGATCACGGGCTGCTTCGTGGCGGGCTATTCGATGGTGGACGGCTATGGCGCGCGCGCCGCCGGCACTCCCGTCGGGTTCTACGCCTGGGAGACCATTCTGAACGCCGTCGCATTTGCCTGCATTGTCGCGACGGCGTCTCCCGGCACGTTGCGCAAGACCGTCCGCGACCACAAGAAAATCATGATGATCGGCGGCGGCGCGTCGTTCGTGGCCTATGCGCTGGTGGTGTGGGCGTTCACCCAGGCGCCCATCGCCGTGGTCACGGCGTTGCGGGAAACCAGCATCGTGTTCGCGCTGCTGATCGGCGTCTTCTTTCTCAAGGAGCGCCTCAGCCTCGTCAAACTGGTGTCGGCAATGCTGACGATGCTGGGAGCCCTGATGTTGCGTTTCTCGAAATGACCGAGATTGCCGCCTTCACCGCCGGAATTTTCGAATGAAGATCCTTGCCTTCAGCGATCTGCATCGGGATGCCGCAAAGGCCGAGGCGATCGTGAACGAAAGCCGCGGCGCGGATGTGGTGGTCGGTGCCGGCGATTTTGCCTCCTGTGGCCTCGGCCACGGGGATACGCTCAACGTCCTCCGGCGAATGACGGTCCCTTTCGTGCTGGTCCCGGGAAACCACGACGACCTCGGCGAATTGTTCGCCGTCTGCGCGGACTGGCCGCTGGCGCATCTGCTTCACGGCCAGTCGGTTGTCATCGGCGGTGTCCCGTTCTTCGGGATTGGCCTCGGCAGCGGCGTCATCGATCCGGAGCCGTGGAACATGGTGCTGGACGAAGCGGAGGCAGAACAACTGCTCACGCTATGTCCCGCGCGGGCGGTGCTGGTTTCGCATTCGCCGCCGCACGGTATTGCCGATCAGCAAAAGGATGGACGACACGCCGGCAGTGCGGCGCTTCGCGATGCCATCGGCCTCCACCAGCCCCGCATCACGATCTGCGGCCATGTCCACAATAGCTGGGGGCAGAGCGGAATGATCGGGCAGACGCCGGTCCACAACATCGGTCCCGCGCCGAGATGGTTCGTCGTCTAGGGCAGGTCAGCATATTGCCGTGGGAGGCGAACGCTGCATTCGTCTCCCAACGCCGGCATAATCACCGGATAGCGCCAGAATGATGCATGCCCGGGCAGCATGCCCGCGCTGACCTTCCTCCATGGCACGGAGATTGCTTCCATATTTCGATTTGCATAGGGAAGATATCGTGGACGCCCAGACTATTCGTTCGAGCAGCGCCAATTTCCAAGTCAGAAATTCCGGATACGCCACGCAGCCTCCGTTGCAGCAATTTCTCGCCAGTTGCCACGAGGAATTCAAGGCGGATGATTCCGGGGCTCTCGCCGATTACATTCCCGAGCTGCAACGGGCCAATCCCGCCCATTTCGGCGTCGCTCTCGTCACGATCGATGGTCACGTCTACGAAGTCGGCGATAGCGCCGTGCCCTTTACCATTCAGTCGGTTTCCAAGGCTTTTGTATTTGCTCTGGCGCTGGAAATGGCCGGGGAGGAGCGCGTGGCGGCAGCGATTGGTGTCGAGCCCAGCGGCGAGGCGTTCAATTCGATCCGGCTGACCAGCGACAACAGGCCGTTCAATCCGATGGTCAATGCCGGAGCGATCGCGTGCTCCGGGCTGATTCATCAGATCGTCGGGGCCGCGGCCTTTGAGCGCATCCGCGAGAAGCTGAGCCAGTTCGCCGGCCGCGACCTCGGCGTCGACGACGCCGTGCATGCTTCCGAAGCCATTAGCGGTCACCGCAATCGGGCGATCGCATGGCTGTTGCGCAATTATCTGGTGGTGCAGGGCGATGTCGATGCCGTGCTGGATGCCTACTTTCGGCAATGCGCCGTGCTGGTTACCGCGCGCGATCTCGCCGTCATGGCGGCGACGCTCGCCAACCGCGGCATCAATCCGGTGACCGGGGTTCAGGTGATCACGCCCAACATCGTTGCCCGCACGCTCTCGGTGATGACGAGTTCGGGCATGTATGATTACGCCGGCGAATGGATTTATCGCGTCGGCATCCCAGCTAAGAGCGGAGTCGGGGGCGGCATCGTCGCGGCCCTTCCTTCGCAGATCGGACTCGGCACCTTCTCGCCGCGGCTCGACAGCCACGGCAACAGCGTGCGCGGGCTCAAGGTCTGCGAAGCCCTGTCAGCCAGGTTCGATCTCCACATGCTCAACCGCAGCGCCGATGTCCGCACCTGCGTGATCGCCGACTATGACATTTTCGGCATTTCCTCCCGCCGCAGCCGCCAGCCGCACGAACAGCAGATACTCGACGAGCGGCACACCGACGTCCGGGTGATCGAGCTTGTCGGCGCGCTGAATTTTGCCGCGATCGATTACGTCACGCGCCGGTTGGCCAGCGAGCCGCCGAACGCGCCACTGCTGATCCTCGATTTCCGCCGCGTGCCGGACGTGACCGCGGCGGGCGCAAGATTGCTCGGCGAGAACCTCACCATCCTCGGTAATACCGGCGTCACGAGCATACTGACCGGGTTCGAAGCGACTTCGCCGGTATGTGAATCGATCTTCGAGCGAACCGCCGAGCCG
>CALROE020000227.1:0-6037 GCA_943369715.1 Bradyrhizobium ivorense | reverse complement strand
CATCAGCGCGGCCCAGACCTTGTCCGGGTCGAGATTGTCGCCGGCCTCGTCGAGCAGCGTCTTCGGGTCGGCCTCCATCAGGCGCGGCGCAAAACGCTCGCGGATCAAGCCGCCCTGTCCGTAACGGCCGTTGGAGTTGAAGCCGTAGCCGACCACCGGCCTGCCGTCGCGCACCACGTCGGTGACGACGGCGACGAGGCTGGTCGTCATTTTGGTGAAGTCGATATAGGCGTTGCGGATCGGCGACGAGATCGGCTTCGTCACCTCCCTGATATCGACGATGCGGACCGGCATGGCGTTTGGCTTTCGTTTCTTCGTCATGCCCGGCCTTGTGCCGGGCATCCACGTCTTAACAGTCTGGCCGAGGGAAGACGTGGATGGCCGGGTCAAGCCCGGCCATGACGAGTCTTCCATTGGCTGCCTTCGTGTCCGTATCAGGACTCCGCCTTGTCCCTGAAATACGGCTCGACCGGGCCGTGCACCTTGATGGTCAGCGGATTGCCGTAGCGGTCCTTGGCGTTACCGGCGGTGACGCGCACCCAGCCCTCGCTGATGCAATATTCCTCGACATTGGTCTTCTCGGCGCCCTTGAAGCGGATGCCGACGTCGCGCTGCAGCAGCTCCTCGTTGTAGTAAGGGCTCTTCGGATTGGTGGAGAGGCGGTCCGGAAACGCGTCGCTCATGGTCTCGTTCTTCTCGTTCATAGCAGTGCCTCGATTTCTTTCTTCAAACCTTCCGGCTTCGCCGTCGGCGCATGCCGCGCCACCACCTTGCCGGAACGGTCGACCAGGAACTTGGTGAAATTCCATTTGATCGACGGCCCGAGCAGGCCGGATTTCGCATGCTTCAGATACGCAAACAACGGGTGCTCGTTGCTGCCGTTGACATCGACCTTGGCGAACATCGGAAAGGTGACGGCATATTGGCTCGAACAAAACTGCTCGATCTGCTGCGCGTCGCCCGGTTCCTGGCCGCCGAACTGGTTGCACGGAAATCCGAGCACCGAAAAGCCGCGCGGGCCGAGCGTCTGATGCAGCACCTCGAGCCCCTTGTATTGCGGCGTGAATCCGCACTTGCTCGCGGTGTTGACGATCAGCAGCACCTGGCCCTCGAACCGCTTCAGCGGAACGTCCTCGCCGGCCAGCGACGTCGCCGTGAAATCAAGAACGCCAGTCATCATGTTCTTTCGTTCGGACGCGCAAATCCATTAACCGGCGGGATCGATCGCCGCCGAGGGAGTTCCGCCGGCTTCGATCGCCTCGCCGGCGGCGAGGCAGAGATCCTCGCGGTAGCGGCCGGCGACGACCTGAACGCCGACGGGAACGCGGCCCACCAGACCGGTGGAAACGGTCAGCCCCGGCAGCCCCATGAAGGGAATCGCGATCTGCGTCAGCTGCGCGTGCCACACCCGGGCGAACGAGGCATCGTCCTTGACGTCGAGCTGATCGGGGAACGGCAATTCGCCGGATACCGGCATCACCAGCACGGCATATTTCTCGAGGAATTTCAGCCATTGGCGAGTCAGGGTCGCGCGCCGCGTCAAAACTTTCGAGAGCGTGTCGACATCAAACGGAAACACCTTGGACCGGTTGCCGCGCAGGCAGGCCAGCGCACCGGGATCGCCTTCGCGTTCGGCTGTAGCAAGCTGCGCCTCGTAGCCATCGCCGAGCCACAGCTTGGTCTGCAGCTCGGCGGCCTCGCGCAGCGGCGGCGTCTCGACCTCCTCGACCACCCATCCCGCGCGTTCCAGCCGCTTGCCGGCATCGGCGACGGCGGCTCTTACTTCCGGCACCGGATCGAGCCCGTCGGGATTGAGGCACAGCGCGGCGCGCTTCGGCATCGCCGGTCCTTGCAGCGGCGCCGGCACCCACCAGGGATCGCGCGAATCGTGAGCAGACATCGCCGCCAGCGCGATCCTGAGATCGCCGATGGTGCGCGCCAGCGGACCCGACACCGCCGAGATCTGCGGCCCGATCGGGCGCTCCGGCAACGCGGCATTGAAGGCGGCGATGCGCCCGATGGTCGGACGCAGGCCATGCACGCCGCAGGCGTAGGCGGGATAGCGGATCGATCCGGCAATATCGGTGCCGTGCGCGATGTGGCCGATGCCCGCCGCCACCGCCGCCCCTGCCCCACCCGACGAACCGCCCGGCGTGATGCCGGGATCGCGCGGATTCCTGGTGTCGCCATGGATCAGGTTCGTGGTGAACCAGCGATAGGAAAATGCCGGGCAGTTGGTGCGCCCGAGAATGACGGCGCCGGCCTTGCGCAGATTGTCGACCACGGGGCTGTCGGTCTTCGCGATGACATCGCGCTGCAGCTTGAGGCCGTTGGTGGTGGCAAAGCCTTGCTGGTCGATATTGACCTTGACGGTGACCGGCACTCCCGCCAGCGGGCCCGGATCATCGCCCCGCGCGATCGCAGCATCGATGGCGGCGGCCTGCGCCAGCACATCCGCCGGCCGATGGTCGACCACGGCGTTGATCCTCGGATTGACCGCGTCGAGCCGGGCCAGCGCCGCCGTTGCCGCCTCCGTCGCGGAGATTTTCTTCGATCGTACCAGGGCAGCGATATCGGTAGCCGGCAGACGCCAGAGATCTTGCATGAATAGCTCCGTTTGATCGCCCGCTTGTAGCGCTGCGCGGAGGGCAAGGCCACCCGGAAAAAGCGCCTGTCTGGCCTGATCTAGCGCACGCGGGCGATGAAATGAGCGAGATCGGCGATCTGCTCCGGCGTGACCGGCGCCATCACGTCCGCCATCGAGCCGTCATAGCCGTGGCGGCTGTTGTCCTTGTACTCGGCCAGCGTCTTGGCGAGGTAATCCTCGCGCTGGTTGGCGATGCGGGGGACGTTCTCCTTGCCGGAAAAATCCGGATTGTGGCAGGTGTCGCAGCGGTGCTGTCGCGCCGCCGCCTGTCCGCGCTGCATCCGCGCGGGGTCGCCAGGGTCGGCCGGCGGCGCGGGCCTGGGCAATTTGGCGATGAAGTCGGAGAAGGTTCGCAGATCGTCGTCGCTCAGCGCCTTCGCCATATCGTTCATCGGTTCGAAGGCGCGAAGCTTCTGGCGAAACATGAAAAGCTGGATCAGCGTGTATGGCGCCTGCTGCGCGCCGAGCGAGGGCGTATAGTCGAGTTGGGATTGCCCCTGCTGGCCATGACAGCCGAGGCATGGCGCAATACGCTGTTCGAGAGTTTCCGCGGTTGCAGACGAAGCGATGAGCGCAAACGCCAGAGCGGTGATGGTCTTAAGCATTGGCTCTCCCGTCATTGCGAGGAGCGAAGCGACGAAGCAATCCATGATCTTGCTCTGACAGACATGGATTGCTTCGCTTCGCTCGCAATGACGTGCCTCTTGTTGCTACTTCGCGGCGACCTTCGCCTTGCCGTAGGTGACGCGGTAGACCGCGCCGTTCCAGTCGTCCGACACCAGCAGCGAGCCGTCCTTCATCTGCAGCACGTCGACGGGACGGCCGATGTAGCTGTTGTTTTCCAGGAAGCCGGTGATGAACGGCTCCATCGACTTGACCGTGCCGTCCTTGTTCAGCTTGACGACGAGGACGTCGCCGCCAACCTTCTTGGACCGGTTCCACGACCCGTGGCGGGCCACGATGATGGCGTTCTTGTAGGCCTTCGGGAACATGTTGCCGGTATAGAACCGCATGCCGAGCGCGGCCGAATGCGGGCCGAGCAGGCCGACGGGCGCGGTGTAGTCGCTGCAGGATTTGCCCCAGCCGAGTTCGGGGTCGACGATATTGCCCTGCAGGCAGAACGGCGCGCCGAAATGCTCGCCGACCTTGGTCACACGGTTGAGTTCGTCCTCGGGAACGTCTTCCGACATCCAGTCGCGGCCGTTGTCGGTGAAGTAGAGCTGCTTGGTTTCCGGGTGCCAGTCGAAACCGACGGTGTTGCGGACTCCGCGCGCGATCACCTCGGCGCCGCTGCCATCGAGATTCATCCGCCTGATCTGGCCGTGTGCATCACTGCTCAACACGTTGTTGCCGGGCTGCCCGACCGGAACGTAGAGCTTGTTATCGGGCCCGATGCCGATGAACTTCCAGCCATGGGCTTCGTCCTTCGGCAGATCGTCGTAGATCTTCGTCAGCTTCGGGCTGTCGAGATTATCCTCGGCCTTGTCGATCTTCGAGACCTTCGAAAGTTCGGCCACGTAGAGTGTGCCGTTCTTGAACGCAATGCCGTTGGGCCGATAAAGCCCCGAGGCCATGGTCTTGACCGTGCGTTTGCCGTCCTTGTTGGAGACGGCATAGAGGTTGCCGACCAGACGGGTGCCGACGAACACGGTGCCCTTGTCGCCTTCCGCCAGCGAACGCGCGTTGGCCATGCCGGCGGCGTAGACTTCGATGTTGAAACCCGGCGGCACCTTGAGCTTGGCGAGCGGCAGTTTGTCCGGAGCCGCCGCGATCGGCGGCGGCGCGACCGGGGCAAGCTTGGAAGCGGCTTCATTGCCCGCGGGGCGCCCGATCAGCGGGGAGCCCGGCGGAAGCGCCGGCGCGGCGGCAGGCGCAGCGGGCGGAGTGGCGGGCTGCTGCGCCGCAGCGCCCAATGTGAATACGCCGATCAATGCGCCAGCCAGCAACAGGCTGCGCGGCGCGGATGAGCCGATCATCATGATGTCCTCCCTCAAGTGGAAGCCTTATCCTCGTGCGCTGTCCGCACCGGTGGCATTCCCTGCGCGCAGTTTTCAATACTTCCATGCCGATAGGCAATCGGAATTATCAAAGCGGCCCGAGCCAGGCGCGGGCGGCGTTGCGTCAGTGCCGGGTGGCCGCTTCGCCGGTCATGTCAAAGATAGCCTCGGTGAACGGAAACTCCAGCACGATCTCGCCTGCGTCATCCGTCACCTCGAGGGTCGCATTCAACAGGCCGCCTTCCGCGCCTTCGAGCTTGAGCAATTCCCGGATCATGGCGCGCGCAATTTCCCATGCCTGATCCGGATCCCTCAGCTGTTCGCCTTCGGGATCGGAAATCAGCTCGTCCCCGATCCGGGTGTTGAAGAAGTACCGGGGCATGGCAAACCACTTTCCATTGCGGGGCTCCAGCCAAAGCCCCGCGACATCTCACAAGTTCTTTATCCGAAAGGCGGCGGCCGACACCTCGAGGCGAAGTCACCATCTAGGTGGCTTGGGCGCAACTTTGAACCCGTTGATCCCTCGTTGTTTTAGGTCGCGCTCGCACAATTAAGTGAGTTCCTTGTGCATCGCAGCAAGAAAAACGAGGGATTACGACCGAAGATTTAACTGGCGAACTTTTCATTCCGCAGTAGTTTATCCTGGGAGGACGGAAGTCGTCCGTTCGAAAAGGAGAGCCAAATGGCCTGGAAAACCCCGAAGATCGTCGAAGTGCCGGTCGGCATGGAAATCAACATGTACGCGTGCGCCGCCCGCAAGTAAGCGGCTGCGACAGCTTCACATGATTTGAGGTGGACCTCCGGGCGTGACACGATCCCGATCGTGGGATTGTGCCCGTGCCGGCGTCCACCTCCGAAGCTTGAAGACCTCACATTCTCTTAGACCTCAAGGCTTTGGAATCTCCGGGAGGCGAATCATGCTTCGCGTCGTCGTCCTGGGCGCCGCGGCAGGTGGTGGCGTGCCGCAGTGGAATTGCGGATGTCCGGTTTGCCGGGCAGCAAGAAGCGAGCATCCCGAGCTCCAGAGCACCCAGGCCTCGATCGCGATCAGCGCCGATGGCGAACACTGGTTCCTGATCAATGCCTCTCCCGATCTGCGTCAGCAACTGATTGCGACCCCGCAGCTTCATCCCCGGGCTGGGAAACTTCGTCACAGTCCGATCGCGGGCGTGATCCTGACGAACAGCGAGATCGATGCCGTGGCGGGCCTCCTGTCGATGCGCGAGGGCTCGCCGTTCACGATTTACGCACACGGCAAGGTGCTTGCGATCCTCGGCGACAACAGCATCTTCAACGTCCTGAACGAGAAGAACGTGAAACGCCAGCCGATCGAGATCGACAGGGCATTCGTACCGGCTTTGCCCGACGGCTCGCCCTCCGGGATCGAGATTTT
>CALROE020000226.1:0-6040 GCA_943369715.1 Bradyrhizobium ivorense | reverse complement strand
CAGTCCCTCCCTATTCGCCATCGGCTATTCGCCATGCGCCCACCTCGGGGAGCAGGCGCAAACAAAAACGCGAAAACAACCCCATGTACAGAATGGGTAGACTGACGGCCCTCGTCCCGACACAAGATGTAGTATGCCGCGACTGCGACCGACAGCCCTCCTTCGACTGCGGTGAGCCAACGTGCGGCAGAATGGCAAACCCGGCGACCCTGGATGGCCAAGCAACGCCGTCTGGATAAAGAAAAACCCCCGGCAGTTTCCTGCCGGGGGTTCTTTTAGTGAAGTGTCAGACGATCGGGATCAGAAGTTACGCTGAGCGCGAACGTTCAGGAACACAGTGCTCTGGTCCTTGAACTCGTAGAGAGCGGTCGGCTTCGGAGCAGTTGCGGTGAACACCGAGCTACCCGACATCTTCTGGTCGAGGAAGAACGCGCCGACTTCAGCCGAGAACGTCAGGTTCTTGACGGGAGTCCAGCGGGTCACCATACCGATCTGGGCGATGTTGAAGTCCGGGTTGCAGCTGTAGGTACCGGCTGCTCCAGCGACTGCGACCTGACCCGGATGGGTTGCCGCGAAGCCTGCACAATAGGCACCCTTCGCAGAGGTGAGGTTGCCGTTGACGGCGTCGGTGTTGTTGCCGTCGTACTTAACCTGGGCGTAAGCACCCCAGAGGCTGGACGACCAGTAGGGATCCCAGTTGTGGTTGAACGCACCGCGAACACCCCAGGCCTTGGTCAGCACAATGCCGCCAGTGCCGCCAACGCCGGGCAGGTAAACGCCATCGCTGGTGTTACCGAAGCCAACGCTCTGGTAGCCGAGGCCGCTGCCGCCGAACATGGCGAAGCTCGGCGAACCGCCGGAGGTCGAGATGACTTCCTTGGTGTTGCCCTGGGAGTACACTGCGCTGATCTTGATGTCATCGCCGGCACCGGTCGGGATGTTCTTGATCTGCAGAGCGCCCTGAACAGCGAAGCCCCACTTGCTGTCGGGATGGCCGCTGATTTCCGACAGGTTGGTCGGAACGCCACCGGCGCCCAGCGTGTTGTAGGAAGCGTTCACGAGGTGAGCGCCGGCCGACAACTGCAGGAGACCCCAAGCCTGATCGACGCGGATGTTGCCGACGATGTCGGGAGCAACGATGCCGCCGTAAGCGTTGGTGCCGCCGCCGTTGACGTTGACGCCGAGGCCGAGGTTCTGAACCGAGGTGCGGTGGAACACGGTCGGATCATCGAGACCGATGGTGCCCGACACGCCGTTGCCGAACTGAGCGGTGTACTGGATGTTGTTGACACCGGTGACGGTGTCATGGCCGCCCATCAGGAACGAGTTGTTGTTGCCCGGATAGCCATGCCACGGAGCAGCGAAGGCCGAGGCCGACTTACCGAAGGTGAAACCAGCGAACTGGATGAACACCATTTCAACCGCGACATAACCGCCGCCTGCAGTCGAAAGCAGACCGCTGTTCAGGCCAGCCTGGGAGCCAACCGGAAGTGCCGGGTTGGTGCTGCCGAAGTTCTGGAACTGGAAGTCGCCCTGGCCGAAGGTACGGACAACGCCGTATTCGGTGGCAGTGCGGGTATCAACCGTCAGCGCCATACGCGAACGGGAGTTGAACTGATCGCGGAAGCGATTGCCCTGGCCCGCATCACCATTATAGAACGGCTGGCCGTAGACGCCGCCGTTGAACGTGGTGTCGACGCGCAGATAACCACCCAGCTTGATGCAGGTGTCGGTGCCCGGAATGTAGAAGAAACCGGCACCATACAGGGAGCAGATCCTCACGTACTCGACCGCTTTGGCCTTGACGGGAAGATCAGCTGCCTGTGCCCCACTCATGGCGATGAGACCCGCCGCTGAGCCGAGGATAAGGCTCTTAACCATCTTCATGTTAACCTCCAAGTTGCTCTGTAGGGAAGGTTCCGGATCCGCTGGGTGAAACACCCTAAGGTTGGTTCCCTTGTCCCTTAAAACCCGCTTAGTCGCTTCGCGCCTTCGGACACTCCCGCTCAACGCGAGGGACTTAAGCGAACCACCTAACGGGACGACCTCGGGATGCCCCCCTCCGTCGCAAGATGACAATTACCGAACACTTCTGCACACGCAACAAAGGAACGCTTCAGAACGGCACGAGTCAGACTGTTTCTGGACGGGTGTTGCACAAATAACACGCAAGCGTGATCGAACTTCTGCCTCAAGCCTTTGTTTTACAACACCATTTTAGATTAGCTCCATTTTACCCGCCGACCGCCGCGAAAGCGGCCCCGACCCCGGCCTATCCCTTCCGGCGCCCCATCCCCCGTCGAATCGAGCGCCCGGAGCGGCTGATTCCGTTCGAAAACGATCCGCGACATGGCAGACAACGGCGTTCTTTCATCTCACTGACGGAATCGCCGCGTACATCGTCATGGAGATGTGGATGCGAGGCAGGAACTACTGCCGCGCGTTCGTCGGTTTGCGTACATAATCGACGTATCTGGCTTTGCCCGCACCGGCGCAAAATCGCAGAAACCCATATTTTCCGGGATCGAAATGCATTTTGCGATCGCGTGTCTGAATTCACCAATGCGACGCGGCTGCGTCTGTCACCCATCGAATCTCGCCGAGGTTTTGGATGCCGCCTGACACTTCGCCTGGCGAAGACGGGCTGAAACTGTGGGGAATCCAGGCATCCACAGCGACGGGCCGGACGATATGATGATGCGAGCGCGGAGAACCTGCGAAGCCGTACCGAAGTGCGCCGAACTGTGGCCGAGACTCCTTATGAGCTTCGGGGATCTATCCGCTTCAGGGATCGGCGGGGAGCCTGAATATAAGGTGCCAGGCATTTCCGAACGGGCTGGAATTCGCCGAGAGCCGCCAGCAAACCTTTCAGGCGTGGCGGAGAGGAAGGGATTCGAACCCTTGATACAACTTTCGCCGTATGGCGCTTTAGCAAAGCGCTGCCTTCAGCCACTCGGCCACCTCTCCGGTGCCGGTCTTATGCCTTGAATCGACCGGCAGGGTCAAACCGGAAGGTGTATGCCCCGCGTGCCACGGGTCGCTCCACCCATATAAGGACAAGCCGCGGAGCTGCCGGGGGTTCCCATCTTCGCTTGCGCTTCGGCGGGGCAAGCCGGCGGGCAAGCCACGCCATGGCTGCGAAGCAGCGACGGCGGGACTTTTTCCTTCCCTCTCCGCCAGCATCAAATATAGATCACTGAGCCTGTTGGCGGCCATGGAGCAGGGCGTGACGTCCAGTAATGACGATCCGATGACGCTGACGTTCCGCTGTCCGGCGGAACTCGAAGGCGTGCTGCCACCGCCGGTGCCAGCCGCGCTCGGCCTTCCCGCCTGGCTCAAGGCGATGCCGTCGCAGGCGTTCAACGCGCTGAATGGCCGCGATGAGAACACCGTCAAGCGTTGTCCGCCGTTTGTCGACGCCATGACCTGCGGCTTCCTGATCCCACTGATGTGCGACCTCAGGGTCGAGAACGGCGAATTCACCTGGGACAATGAAATTCCCCCGGGCGGAGCGGTCAGCTTTTCGCGCTCGCCGATCGGATTCCACGACGGCAGCCAGGTCGCCGGCTCGCCGCTGTTCGAAGACGACCGCTTCCTGATCAAGTTTCATAATCTGTGGACGATCGAGGCGCCGGAAGGCTACGCGCTGCTGTTCACGCATCCAGCCAACCGCTTCGATCTGCCGTTCACCACGCTGACCGGACTGGTCGATTGCGACCGCTACCACGACAACTGGATTCATTTTCCGGCGCACTGGCATGACGCTGACTTCAGCGGCGTGCTGCCGAAGGGCACGCCAGTCGCACAATGCGTGCCGGTGAAGCGGGAAAGCTGGGTGGCGCGCACCATGCCGTTCACCGCGGAAGAGACCCAGCGGGCGCACGACCTCACCACGGCGATTGATCTTGAACCAGGCCTCTATCGCCGCCGGTTTCGCGCCTGAGCCTCTAACCGCGCAGGAATTTCGCGGCGGCGCTCGGCCGCAGGAAAAAACGTCCGCGCGAGGAAACCGCCAGCGACATGATCGCCCGGCCGAACAGGTCAGGACTTTCCCGCGTCGCCATCCGGATACTCGCCTCGCCGGCGTCGCGCTCCCCCATTTCCAGCAAACACCTTCCCAGATCCGCCCGCGCGAGGGCATCGTCGGGCCGCAGCGCCACGACGCGTCGAAGAGCTTCCGCCGCGGAAGCGTATTCGCCATCCAGCAGCATGACGCGCGCGAGCCCGGTCAGAAGATCGGGCCGGTCCGGCGCCACCTTGAGAGCTCGCAACAACAGCTCGCGTGCCTTGACGCGGTCATTGCGCTTGAGATGAAGCGCGGCGAGTTCCCTTAGCATGTCGACGGCGTCAGGCGCGAACCCAAGGCCGCTCTCGAGCGCCGCGACGGCCTCTTCGAATCGTCCCGCTCTTGCCAGCTGAATGCCATGTTCGAGAAACGCCGGAGGATATGGCGGCCGCCTTGCGGTGGCCCGGCGCAACTGCTCGAGCGCCTCGTCGCGGCGCCCGGTGAGCGCAAACGCCGCGCCCAGCAAGGTCTCGACTGCCGGATCCTCGCCGCGCCGCGCCGCCTTCTCCAGCGGCGCGATCGCCTCGGCGCCGCGGTTCTGCATCAGCAGCGCCTGGCCGAGGATCTGCGCGGCGCGGACGTTGCCGCGATTGGCCTTCAAAACCTCGGCGGCGATGCGTTCGGCCTCGCCGGGACGCTGCATCTGCAACGCAAAGCTGGCGCGTTCGAGCGCCTGGTCATTGGCGTTCGGCCGTCCGGGACCGGCAGGAAATGGCGGGCGCTTCGACATCGGCCCGACGATAAACAAAAACCCGGATTACGCCAGCGGCGCAAGCATCTCGCGCTGCCGCTGCGCAGTTGTCCGTGTCCACGTGTAGAGCGCCGTAAAATTGCGGAGGCGCTTTCGCTGGGCCTCCGCTTCAGCAGCGTCCGGCGTCGGAAGCCGGCACGGTCCTAATGCGCGGTGATCCAGGCGCGGGCCTCGCGCTGCGCCGTGGCGATCTCGACCTCGGACATCAGTTCGGCGACCTCGCGACGCAGCTCAATGGCCTCGGCGCGACCCTTCAGGGCGGCGAGGTTGAACCACTTGTGCGCGGCGACGAGATTGACCACGCCGGAACGTCCGCTCGCCCAGTACAGGCCGCGTTCGAACAACACGTCCGGGATCGCGGTTGCCTGAACCGGTATCGCCGTATCCAGATCGATTTGCCCCTGAAACATCTGACATCCCCTTTTTTGATTGTTGGCCGCCCTCCCCCGAGCGCGGCTCCCGTCCACTATTAAAACGCCCCGTTAGTCCCTCGCCGTTTGCCGGCTTGTTGGGATGATCATGACCGATCAAATTTGAAGGGCAGTTTAAATATCGCGATGAATGCGGCGTAAACGCCGATCCGGCGCCGGCGGCGGTGAAATCCCGGAAGTGCTGTTGTCATGCGGGTTTCCGCGCGCTCGCGGAATTTGGTTTACCGTGGGATTTCGCGAAACGATAACCATTGCAGCGATCGGAACGACCGGACGCCGCTTAACCTCGCCATTGGCGCATTCAAAGCAATGGGTCCGGGCTCTGCGGAGCAGCACAGGCGTGCCGCCCCCTGTCCGGGACACGAATAATTGCCCGCCGCGCGATGCGCCGCAGGTGGTCAGACCGACAATGTGGGAAATTAGGGCAGGCGCGCCACGCATCATCGGCGGCGGCGGCGGCGGCGGTAAAGAACGAGGGCGTCGGCGAACACGTCAGGACCAGATTTCACATGAAGCTCAAAACCAATGAAGGCTTCGAGACCGCCGGTGAAATTGCGAACCATTGAGATCCGCACCGAACGAAGAAAACTTGTTTCTTCTGCCGGACCGGTTTTCGAAAGAGCGAACTCTCTTGAAAGAACGATCCAGCCGTTTGACCTGATGTCTCGCCGACACCCTCTTTCGTCGACCAGAGCCCCCGGTTGAAATCCGCTCTTTAAGAAGCAGCTCGTTCTGAGGGCTCGTGTGACGTGCCGGCATCAAGCCGCCGGCAATTTTTTAGAAGTGAAAATT
>CALROE020000225.1:0-6051 GCA_943369715.1 Bradyrhizobium ivorense | reverse complement strand
ATCTGGGTGATGCCATGCTCGGACAGCGCGTCGAGCGCCGCATTGACGATTACGACCAGGGCGCCGGCACAGCCGGCTTCGCCGCAGCCCTTGGTGCCGAGCGGGTTGGATTTCGCCGGCGAGGGATGATCGCCGACCACCATCGGCGGAATGTCTCCCGCGCGCGGCAGCGCGTAATCCATGAACGATCCCGTGATCGGCTGGCCGTTCTCGTCGTAGCTGACTTCCTCCATCAGGGCCTGGCCGATGCCCTGCGCCACGCCGCCATGCAACTGGCCCTCGACGATCATCGGATTGACGATGGTGCCGAAGTCGCTGATGCCGGTGTAGCGTACGATCCGCACCACGCCCGTTTCAGGATCGATCTCGACTTCGGCGACATGACAGCCATTGGGGAAGGTCGACGGCGTATCCTTGGTGGCGTGATCGACGTCGAGGGTTTCAGGCACGCCTTCCGGAACCCTGCCTTCGCGCAGCCGCTGCGCCAGTTCCATGATGCCGATCGAGCGGTCGGTTCCGGCGATGGTGAAGCGGCCGCCTCCGAATTCGATGTCGCCTTCGGCGGCTTCCAGAAGATGCGCCGCCGCCTGCTTGCCTTTCGCAACCACCAGCGCCGCAGCCTCGACGATCGCCGCACCCGTCGCGGTGATCGAGCGCGAGCCGCCGGTGCCGTTGCCGAAGCGCACGAGGTCGCTGTCGTTCTGTTCGAGCGTGACCTTTTCGAAGGGCACGCCGAGCTGCGCCGACAGCACCTGGGCGAACGGGGTAGCGTGGCCCTGGCCGTAATCCAGCGTGCCGGTGGTGAGTTTCACCGAGCCATCGGGCTCGAACGTGATCTTGCCGAGTTCGCCGCTCGGCGGCGCAGTGACTTCCAGATACGAGCCGACCGCAATGCCGCGCAGTTTTCCGGCCTTGCGGCTCTCTTTCCTGCGCTTGGCAAAGTTGGCGTGGTCGGAAATCTCCAGCGCCTTGTTGAACACACCCTGGAAATCGCCGCTGTCATAGGTGACGCCGGAGGCGGCGGCGAACGGCATCTGCGCCGGCTTGATGAAATTGCGCTTGCGCAAGGTCAGCGGGTTGATGCCCATCTCGCTTGCGGCGCGATCGATCAGGCGCTCCATGTAGTAATTGGCCTCGGGACGGCCGGCGCCGCGATAGGCGCCCATCAGCGTGGTGTTGGTCAGCACCGTCTTGATGTCGACGCCGAGCAATGGCGTGCGGTAGACGCTGGCGAGGTTCTTGCCGGTGTTGAGCGACAGCGGGCCGGGTGCCACGCCGGTGATGTAGGCGCCGAGATTGCCGTAGCCCTGGAGGCGAACGGCGAGGAACTTGCCGTCGGCATCGAGCGCCAGTTCGGCATGCATCAGCTGGGCACGGCCCTGGCTGTCGGACAGAAAGCTGGTGGAACGCTCATCGGTCCACTTCACCGGACGGCCGAGTATCTTCGCCGCGTGCAGGATGCAGATATATTCGGGGTAGTTGACGTTCTTCATTCCGAACGATCCGCCGACATTGGCGGTGAGGATGCGGACCTTGTCGTTCGGCACGTTGAGGATCTTCGCCAGCGTCACCTTGTTGCCTGACACGCCCTGGGTCGGAACCTGCAGCGTGTAGCGCTCGCTGGTTCTGTCGTAGGCCGCCAGCGCCACGCGCGGCTCCATCGACACCACGGCGACCCGCGTATTGACGATGTCGAGTTTCGTGACATGCGCCGCGCCGGCGAAGGCGGCGTCGATCTTGGCGGCGTCGCCATAGTGGTAGTCGAGCGCGACATTGTTGGGGATGTGGTCGTAGAGCTGCGGCGCGCCGGGCCTGGCCGCTTCGGCGGCGTCGGTGACGGCCGGGAGCGGCTCGATGTCGAGTTCGACGGCTTCGCCGGCCTCGCGCGCCTGCGCCAGTGTCACCGCCACCACGAAGGCGACGGGATCGCCGACATAGCGCACCTTGTCGGACATCAGTGCGGTGCGGTTGGTCTGCAGCAGCGGGGTTCCATCGCGGCTCTTCAGGGGCAGGCCGCAGGTAAACGGGCCATAGCCGGCGGCGGCAAGATCGGTCCCGGTCCACACGCCGAGTACGCCCGGCATCGCCTTGGCGGCCCTGGTGTCGATGCCGCGGATGATGCCGTGGGCGTGGCTGGAACGCACGATCCAGGCATAGGCCTGGCCGGGCAGGCTGAAATCGTCGGTATATTTGCCCTTGCCGCGTACCAGCGTGTCGTCTTCCTTGCGGCGGACTGGCTGCCCGACACCGTATTTTTGCAGTGCGATAGCGTTTTCCAGAGAGGCCGAGGACGGTTGATCTTGCATTGAAAATTACCTGAAATGCCAATTTTTGCGCGATTTTCGCGATTTCTCTGAGATAACGCACCGATATCGGAACGACAACGCCTGATTGGGCATGCTGGTATGTGAACGGCTGTTGCGCGGAAGTCCGGCGCTGCTAAAGTTTCCGTGAACGGAAATTCCACGTAGGCCCCAAAGGGGCCGCGGAAAGACATTTTGAATGAACGAAGACACGCGGCTTCGCGAGGGCCCCCGGCCGCGCGGAGACGACGGCCAAGGCCCGCCGCATGGCGGCGAGCGACAGGAGTCGCGCCGCGGCGGCGCGCCCGGCGCCGGCCCCTCGCCGGCGGCGGCGACCAGCGTCTATGCCGCGCTGGACCTTGGCACCAACAATTGCCGCCTGCTGATCGCCTGTCCGACCGGCGACAGCTTTCGCGTGGTCGACTCGTTCTCGCGTATCATCCGGCTCGGGGAGGGAATCTCGGCGACTGGCTGCATCAGCGAGGCCGCGATCGACCGCGCCATCGCGGCCTTGAGCATTTGCCGCGACAAGATCCAGTCGAAGAAGGCCAAACGCCTGCGGCTGATCGCTACCGAAGCCTGCCGCGCGGCGTCGAATGCCGACGGTTTCATGGACCGGGTGGCGGCCGAGACCGGCATCCGGCTTGAAGTGATCAATCGCGAGACCGAAGCAGCCCTGGCGGTGACCGGCTGTTCGCCGCTGCTCGATCCGAACGGGAGGGGCGCCATCCTGTTCGACATCGGCGGCGGTTCGACGGAGCTGGTCCGGATCGAGCGCGATCCGTCGGTGCAGGACGCGGTACCGCGCATCAAGGCGTGGATGTCGATCCCGCTCGGCGTGGTGTCGCTGGCCGAGGGGTTCGGCGGCAAGGACGTCACGCCGCAATCCTACACGGACATGGTGGCGGAGGTCGCCCAGCACATCGCGCCGTTCGCGGCCGAACATGGCGCCGACCTTGGCGGCATGCATCTGCTCGGCACCTCCGGCACGGTGACGACCCTGGCCGGGGTTCATCTCAACTTGCCGCGATACGATCGCCGCCGGATCGATGGCGTCTGGATGAGCGATGCCGATCTCACCGCCACCATCGCGCGCCTGCTGTGCATGACCTATCAGGAACGCGCTGCCAACAACTGCATCAGCATCGAGCGCGCCGACCTGGTGCTGGCGGGCTGCGCCATCCTCGATGCCATCCGCAGCGCGTTCCCGCTGCCGCGGCTGCGGGTCGCCGATCGCGGCCTGCGCGAGGGCATGCTGGTCGAAATGATGAGCGCAGACGGCGCCTTGGGCGGATGCCGATAGGCGCGCCGGCTCTCGATGTGCTAGAGCCTCGATTATGGCAAAAGATACCACCGGACGGCTGCGGGTTACCGTCAAGAGCGCGGGCAGGCTAAAACTGTCCTCAAAACTCTGGCTGGAGCGGCAGCTCAACGATCCCTATGTGGCCCAGGCCAAGCGGGACGGTCTGCGCTCGCGCGCGGCCTACAAGCTGATCGAGATCGACGACAAGTACCATTTTCTCAAACAGGGGATCACGGTGGTCGACCTCGGCGCCGCGCCCGGCGGCTGGAGCCAGATCGCGGCCAAACGCGTCGGCGCCGCCGACGGCAGGGGCAAGGTGATCGCCATCGATCTGCTGGAGATGCCGGAAATCCCCGGCGTCAGCTTCGCACAGCTGGATTTTCTCAAGGACGACGCGCCCGACAAGTTGCTGGCCATGATGGGCGGCAAAGCCGACGTGGTGCTGTCCGACATGGCCGCCAACACCACGGGCCATCGCAAGACCGACCAGCTCCGCATCATCGGCCTGGTCGAAAGCGCCGCCGCCTTTGCCGCCGACGTGCTCAAGCCCGGCGGAGCTTTCGTCGCAAAAGTGTTTCAGAGCGGTGCCGATGCGACCCTGATGACGCAGCTCAAGCGCGATTTTACCACCGTCAAGCACGTCAAGCCGGCCTCGAGCCGCAAGGATTCTTCCGAGCGCTACGTGCTGGCGATGGGGTTCCGGGGGCAGGCGAAGGCGCCTACTGGCGACGACGCGGGATCTGCCGGATAGACCGCCGAACCTTTATGCCTGGGCCACGCCTTCCCTCGGCCGGGCTTCCAGCGCCATCCGGACTTCCCTGGCGCTCAGCAGGGCGCGCCGGATGTTTTTGTCTTCCGAACCGCTATCGAATGTAATCAGCCGATTACAGTGCTGGCAGTTGGTTTGAAATCCGTCGCGGAGTTTTTGCGCGCGCTCGCGGAACACCTGCGAGCATTTGCTGCATCTGATTCTGACTTTTTCGTCGATCATGAAATCTCCCTGGGCACTGCGACGGCAATCTGGTCGGCAGGGCTTAAGGGCGTGTCGGAGAGTTTGTTAAAACTCTCCTCAAATCAATCCATGTTGATGGCGCCGGCCCTGATAACCTTGCCCCAGCGCTCGATTTCTTCAGGCAGAGATTTCGCCAGATATTCCGGCGTGCGCTGCTCCGGCGGCACGACGACAAGCCCGATCGCTTCCATCTTCTGGCGCAGATCGGGCCGCGCCATCATGTCTGCCAGCGCCTTGTTCATCTTGCGGACGATCGGCTCAGGCGTTCCCTTCGGAAAGAAGAAGCCGTTCCAGACCGTGGCCTCGACGCCCGGAAGGCCCTGTTCGCCTGTGGTCGCGAGGTCCGCAACAATCGGCACGCGCTTCTGCGACATCACCCCGATGCCCTTGACGGTGCCGCCCTTGACCTGCGCCGCGCCGGTTTGAATGGTGTCGCACATGTAATCGATGCGGCCTCCGATGAGATCCTGCATCGCCGGGCCCGCGCCGCGAAAGGGGATGTGGGTGATGTCGACGCCGATCGCCATGTTGAGCAGCGCGCATGGCAGATGCGTGCCCGAACCCACGCCTGCCGAGCCATACTGCATCTTGCTCTGGTTGGCCTTCGCGTAGGCGATGAATTCCTGCAAATTGTTCACCGGCAGGTCCTTGCGGACGATCAGAATCCGCGGCGATTCCGAAACCAGCCCGACCGGCTCGAAATCCCTGGCGGCGTCATAGGGCGGTTTCTTGTAGAGCGACTGGCTGTAGGCGTGCGTGCCGGTGTTGCCGATCAACAGCGTGTACCCGTCAGGCGCCGCCTTGGCGACACGGGCGCTGCCGACCGTCCCGGCCGCGGCGCCAACGTTCTCCACGATGATGGTTTGCCCCAGCACCTCGCCAAGCGCCACCGCCTGCAGCCGCGCATTGGCGTCGATGCCGCCGCCGGCCGCGAACGGCACGACCAGGGTGATGTTCCGGCTAGGCCACTCCTGTGCGGAAGCCGTCGTCGTGACGGCGGCGAGCGCGAGGGCGGCGGCAATGATCGCTCTGGGCGCAGCAGCCAGCCCCGCGATGGTCAATGGTACGCTCGGGACACCGCGAGATGATAATCGTGCCATGACAACTCCCGGGGCCGGATGCGCCCGTCCGCGGAAAGCGGGGTGAAACCCGCATTGTATCAGGGCTTCGCAACTCTGGGGAGGGAGCATGTGATGGCGCGCTTGTTGGCACAGAGTTCCTGCCATAGGCTTGATGCAGGGCGAGGGAAATCATGAGAGTCTTGCTGGGATCGCTATGGTTCTTGGGTCTGGCCACGGGGGTGGGCAATCTGGCGCTGGCCCAGACACCGCCGCCCGGGCCGGCCGTTATTCATAACAGCGGACATTCCAATTCGATCAACACGATCGCATTTTCGCCGGATGATCGCTGGATGGCATCCGGCAGCGACGACA
>CALROE020000224.1:0-6061 GCA_943369715.1 Bradyrhizobium ivorense | reverse complement strand
CGGCAATTCCGGCGGCCCGCTGTTCAACCTCGACGGCGAAGTGGTCGGCGTCAACACGCTGATCATCTCGCCGACCGGCGGCTCGATCGGCATCGGCTTCGCGGTGCCGTCGAAGACCGTGGTCGGTGTGGTCGATTCACTGCGGCAGTTCGGCGAATTGCGCCGCGGCTGGCTCGGCGTCCGCATCCAGCAGGTCACCGAAGAAATCGCCGAAAGCCTCAGCATCAAACCGGCGCGCGGCGCCCTGATCGCCGGCGTCGAGGACAAGGGTCCGGCCAAACCGGCGGGCATCGAGCCCGGCGACGTCGTGATCAAATTCGACGGCAAGGACATCAAGGAACCGAAGGACCTGTCGCGCGTGGTGGCCGATACCGCGGTCGGCAAGGAGGTCGATGTCGTCATCATCCGCAAGGGCAAGGAAGAGACCCGCAAGGTCACGCTCGGCCGCCTGCTGGACGACAAGGCGGTGCAGACCGCGGCCAAGACCAAGGACGAGCCCGTGGAGAAGCCGGTGACGCAAAAGGCGCTCGGCCTCGATCTCGCCACCCTCAGCAAGGACCTGCGCACCCGCTACAAGATCAAGGACAGCGTCAAGGGCGTCATCGTCACCGGCGTCGACAACGGCTCCGACGCCGCCGAGAAGCGGCTCAGCGCCGGCGACGTGATCGTCGAGGTGGCGCAGGAGTCGGTCGCCAGCGCCGCCGACATCAAGAAGCGGGTCGATCAGCTGAAGAAGGACGGCAAGAAATCTGTTCTGCTGCTGGTCTCGAATGCCGAAGGCGAGCTGCGCTTCGTCGCGCTGGGCGTGCAGTAGGGGATTTTAGCTCCCCTCGTCATTGTCGGACTTGACTCGGCAATCCAGCTTCTTCGCAAAGCTCTTCTGTAGAGCGATGGATGCCGGATCAAGTCCGGGCATGACGACTGAATGTGCCCGCCTCTATCCGCCCACAAACTCATCCCGCCGATCCCCCTGCGTATAAACGAGGCGGTAAGGTCGCCGCAGCCGATCCGTGCAGTCGCGCGGCGACGGCCGACGCCCTGCGGGGCCAATGTCGATTAATTGCTTCCTCGAACGATGGGCATGGCCGACGATCGGGTTCTCGCAAACGGCGGGCCAACTCAACGGTCCAGCTAGCCGGTCGGGAAATGCCTCCAGGGGAGGAACGCGGGTTTGCTGTGGTTCCGGTCAAGGCCGGCCCACCATCGTCACAACGTGTGCCGTCACGATCCTGCCGGCGCTACGGAGATTCCCCATGCCGCGAACCAATATGTTTCCTGCCGTAGCGATAGCGGTCTCTGCCGCGCTCGGCTGGTCGATTGCCGTGCCGGCGACGGCGCATGCCGAGTTGATCAAGGCGCGTCTGGCGCAGAACCTTGCGCCGATATCCGGTCTCGCCATCGTCGCCAAGGCCAAGGGGCTGTTCGAGAAACACGGGCTGGATATTTCGGTCTCGAACTTCACCTCGGGAAAGCAGTGCCTCGATACCGTGCTGGGCGGCGGCGCTGACATCGCGACGACGGCCGAGGCGCCGGTGACCGCGGCGGCGATGGCCAATCAGCCGATCGCCTTCGTCGCGGGAATGGAATATTCCGATCTCAAGACCATCACGGCGGCCAAGGCCGGCATCAGGACCAAGGCGGATCTGCGCGGCAAGAAAATCGGCTTCACCGCCGGCACCGGCAGCGAAGTCTATACCGCGACGCTGCTGAAGGCCGCGGGCCTGACGCCGGCGGACGTGACGCTGGTCAATCTGCGGCCGCAGGAAATGCTGCCGGCGATGGCAGCCGGAAGCATCGATGCCTTCGATACCTGGGAACCGCATATCTCGAACGCCAGGAAGGCGCTTGGCGAGAACGCGG
Organism: Bradyrhizobium ivorense; assembly: GCA_943369715.1. GTDB lineage: Bacteria > Pseudomonadota > Alphaproteobacteria > Rhizobiales > Xanthobacteraceae > Bradyrhizobium > Bradyrhizobium ivorense_A. Next base: position 4,201 of record CALROE020000224.1, on the reverse strand, counting down.
TCCTGCTCGACACCAAGGGGCTTTATTCCGAAACCTTCAACATCGTCGTGACGCGGCCCTACCTCGCCGCCAATGGCCCGCTGGTCGACAAGTTTCTTCGGGCTCTGGTGGACGCTGAAATGTGGCTGAAGGCGAATCCGGAAGAAGCGATCACGACCATCGCGGAGGCCGTCGGCATGAAGCGCGATGAACTCGCCGCGATCTGGCCGGATTACGTCTATCGCGTCCGGATCGATGACCAGCTGCTGGGAATTCTCAAGCTGCATGCGGCCTGGAGGCTTGCCAGCGGCAATCACCCGCCGGGCGCGGTGATGCCGGACTTCAGCAAGGTGCTGGTGCTCGACCCGCTTCGCGCCATCGATCCTGCGCGTGTTACCGTCACCGGCAACTAGCCGATGAAGCGCCTCAACATCCTCATCGGCGCACTGTCCATCCCGCTGTTCCTGGCGGCGTGGGAGGTGATCGCGAGGTCGGGTATCGTGAACATCGTCCTGTTCCCGCCGCCGTCGATCGTCGCGGTTGCCGTTCTGGAATGGATCAGGAGCGGCCAGTTCTTTATCGACTTCGGCGCGAGCCTCTATCGCGTCGTGACGGGCTTTACGCTCGGCGCGATCGCGGGCGTGGTGCTGGGCGTACTCACCGGACAGTTTCCGCTGGTATCGAGCCTGCTGTCGCCGATCTTCCATGTCCTGCGGCCGATTCCGCCGATCGCGTTCATCCCGATCGTCATCCTCTGGTTCGGCCTGTCGGAGGCCGGCAAACTGTTCCTGGTATTCTGGGGCGTGTTCTTCGCCGTGTGGCTGTCGGCGCATATCGGCGTGCAGAAGGTGGATCGCGGCCTGATCCGGGCGGCGCTGATGCTGGGCACGCCGCGGCGTCAGATGCTGCTGGAGATCGTGTTGCTGGGGGCGCTGCCCTACATCGTGGTCGGGCTGCGGACCGCCGTCAGCATTTCGTTCTATACGCTGGTGGCCGCCGAGCTGGCGGGGGCCTTCTCCGGCATCGTCTACCGGATCGAGATCGCGCAGCAGAACCTGCAGACCGGCCAGGTGATGGGTGGCTTGGCCGCACTCGGATTGATGTCGTTCATCGCGGACCGGATGTTCGCGTCGGTGGCCGAACGCACGGTATGGTGGCGATGATGCAGATCAAGCGGCGGCCCGAGACAGCATTGGCGCTGGCCCATTCGCAGCCGTCGGCCGCAACCGCTTCGGCAGAATCCGAAGCCACCATCCGGGTGTCGGACCTCAGTATTGTGTTCGATACGCCGCAGGGACAGGTCATCGCGGTCGATCGGGTGACGTTCAGCGTCAACCAGGGCGAGTTCGTCTGCATCGTGGGGCCGTCGGGCTGCGGCAAGTCGACGGTGCTCAACACCATCGCGGGCCTCGAGGTGCCCTACAGCGGCGAGGTGACGGTGAACGGCACGCCGATGCAGCGCCCGCGGCCCGATGTCGGCATGGTGTTCCAGCAGCCGCATCTGTTTCCCTGGAAATCCGTTCGCAGGAATATCGCCCATGGCCCGCGCATGCTCGGAAAGTCGCGCGGCGAGGCACGCGCAATCGCCGACGGCCTGATCGAGATGATCGGCCTCGGCCGCTTTGCCGACGCCTATCCGCACACGCTTTCGGGCGGCATGCAGCAGCGCGTCGCAATCGCGCGGGCGCTGGCGAACCAGCCACGGGTGCTCCTGATGGACGAGCCGTTCGGCGCGCTCGACGCCCAAACCCGCAGCGTGATGCAGGACAATTTGCTCGAATTGCGCGAGCGGATCGACGCCACCGTGGTGTTCGTCACCCACGACATCGACGAAGCCATCCTGCTGGCGGACCGCGTCCTGATCATGAGCGCGGGTCCCGGGCGCATCCTGCGCGATCTCGGCGTCAACCTGCCGCGCCCACGCTCCAACGCCATCATGCTGGATCCCGCCTATATCGCGCTGAAGAAGGATTGCCTCGACCTGATCCGGTCCGAAGGCCGCCGGGCCTTCGATCAGTCCAGCGCGGGCTGACGGCGATTGCGGTGGCTTCCGGCCATCGCTTCGCTGCACTCTCCCGCATCTTCGAAATCGTCGCCCGTCTGACGCTCATCCGGCCGCTTGGACCGGATCGTCTCTCCTTGGCACGAGTCTTGTATCGATTTTGGTCGGTGCAAGGAGAACACGATGGAAGCAGCAACTGTGTCAGCCGCGGCCGGCATCATGCTGGCGGAGTCGGACAGCCTTGTCCGCCCGCTGCCCGGCCTGCTGGACGAACTGGGTGAGGCCGATCGGCGGCGCCTGCGCATGATCGGCCGCGACAAGGTGCTGGAAAGCGGCCAGTTCGTCTGGCGTCAGGGCGATGGCCAGACCGGGATCTACCTGATCCGGTCCGGTCGTATCCGAAGCTTCTACGTCGCCCCCCTGGGGCGCGAGGTGACGCTGGCCTACTGGTTTTCCGGCAACTTCGTCGGCGGTCCCGATCTGTTTGGAGCGGGGCCGCACATGTGGTCGTCGGTGGCCGTCGAACGCAGCGAGCTGACGTTTCTCCCGGGTCCGGCCTTGCGAAAGCTGGCGCTGGAATCCGCCACCATCGCTGTGGCGCTGCTCGATGCGCTGGCCTTCAAGGCGCGATGCTATTCGGCGATGGCGCAGATGCTGGGAACGCGGTCGGTGACCGAGCGGCTGCACCGTCTGCTGATCTTCCTGTCGAGGATTCACGGTATCCGCGACGGCCGGGAAACCACCATCGCGGTGCCGTTTACCCATGGCGATCTCGCCAATCTGATCGGCTCGACCCGGCAATGGGTCACCGTTCAGCTCGCACGCATGCAGCAGCGCGGCGTCATCCGCTATAACAGGGGCCTGATCTCGATCCTGAACATGCCGGCGCTGGATATCGAGCTGGTTTAGGCATCCGTCAAATCCGCCGGCGCGGGACGCGCGCGCGACGTCAATGCGAACGGGCTGCCGGTGGCGTCGACTTCGAGCCGCCGGGCCAGCGCGATCAAGGCACGGTCGGTCCAGGCCGGCGCCAGCAACGTCACCCCCATCGGAACGCCGTTCGGCAGCACGTCGTTCGGAATCGCCACCGCACAAAGGTCCAGCAGGTTGGCGAAATAGGAATAGTGCCCAAGGCGATTGTTGAGGGTGACCGGATCGCGGTTCATGTCGTCGAGCAGGATCGGGCGTGGCGCCGTGGGAACAACCAGGGCATCGAGACCGGTGAAGACGTTTTGAACTTGCCGGCGCAGCCGCAGCAGCCGGTGAAACGCGGTGAAGGCGTCCATCGCGCTATAGCCCTCGGCCGGACGCAGTACCGACTTGGTGACCTCGAGCACGGCGTCGGTTTCGATCTCCATCAAGGCGGCGATCGCGGCCCGTCGTTCCGCCACCCAGGGGCCTGCGAACATCAGTCTGCCGGCCTCGGCAAACGGCGCAAAGTCGATGTCGACGGCAGTGCCGCCCTGCGCGGAAAACCTGTCGCAGGCCTCCTCATACAACGTGCCGCATTCGGGCATGCCGAAAAATTCGAGATCCTTGCCGCGAAGGCGGCCGAACTTGAATGCGCCGGTGACGGCCGGACGGACCGATGCGGGACCGGGACGGCTATAGCAATCCTCGGCGTCGAAGCCCTCGATGATTTCGAGGATCGTCGCGCCGTCCTGCACGGTGTTGCAGAAGATCGAGACGCAATCCAGCGTCGGGCAATTCGGCACCAGTCCGAGCGACGACACCAGTCCGACGGTCGGCTTGATGCCGACGATACCGTTGAAGCCCGCGGGGATGCGGCCGGAGCCGCCGGTGTCGGTGCCGAGCGCGAACGCGACATGCCCGGCCGCGACCGCGACCGCGGAGCCGGAACTGGAACCTCCCGAAATATAGCGCGGGTCGGCGACGGTCGCACAGGCGCCGTAGGGCGAGCGTGCCCCGGACAGGCCGGTGGCGAGTTGATCGAGATTGGTCTTGCCGATGCAGATGGCGCCGGCGGCGATCAGGCGCTCGACGCTGCGGGCCGAGCGTTCCGGCATATGGCTGAAGGCCGGGCAGGCCGCCGTCGTCGGCATGCCGGCCACGTCGATATTGTCCTTGACGCCGAACAGCACGCCGAGCAGCGGAAAATTCTCGCCGGCGCCGGCGCGCGCCATCAGGGCGCGGCAGGCATCCCGCGTCTCCGCGATCGGCCGCACATGAATCCAGCAATTGCGGTCGCGCTCGGCCTCG
>CALROE020000223.1:0-6070 GCA_943369715.1 Bradyrhizobium ivorense | reverse complement strand
GTCGCGCAATTCGACAAGCCCGGTCCGCCGCAGCAGCGGCCGCAGCGCCGGATTGCCGAGCGCGGTGCGATAGAACTTGCCGAGATGCGGGTCGCCGCCGGTGTATTTCAGCAGCAGGGGATCGCAGACATCGTACAGCGACGGGCCGTGCTTGGCTGCCGTCAGTGCGCGGTAGGCGGCCCCGGCGATGCGGTGAAATGTCATGCAGTTTCTTGCCCAGCCGCGCCATCGCACGTCCCGCCAGGCCGCGTCGAAACCGCGAAACCGGCAAAATCCCCAATTCGATAAGCCCTTGAAAAATGACACGAAAACCCAAGGAATACAAAAGGCATTACAAATGTGACCGAGGTCACGGCAAAACCGCCCGTTTTGGCGCCAGCGGGCGCCCGCAAAAGCGGCGCGACGCAAGCCGTAACCCTCTGTAGTATCGATGGAATTCATCTTGCGCGCAGCCCGCGGGGCTGCCTTCGCCAAACGAGGTTGCCGATGCCGGTCCTGCAGGTTAAGACTTCTTTTGTTGCAATGCCGCAAATAGAGCGCAATTGGGCGGCACACCGCCCGGCAACCCCTCAAACCTAATCGGTTTTGGCGCGACTAACTGGCGCGCTTATGCCGATGACCGGGAATGAACCGATGAACCTTTGGCAGATCAGCATCTCCCGCCGCAGCCTGACCATTGCCTCCGTGCTGGTGGCCACGGTGTCGCTGGGCATCGGCGCGCACGCCGCGCTCAACAAGCGCGCGCTCGATGCCGCCAGGGCGATCGCCTCCGAGCAGGGCGAAGCCGCCGCCACCAGGGGTTCGAAGATCGCGCTGGTGATCGGCAACGGCCATTATCCCGACGCCCATGCGCCGCTGCCGCAGCCGATCAACGACGCCCGCGCGCTCACCGCCACGCTGCGCAGCAGCGGTTTCGACGTCGACGTCGTCGAGGACGCCAGCAAGGACGACATGCGCCGCGCCGTCGCGCGGCTGCAGGCCAAGGTCAAGCCGGACTCTGTGGTGATGCTGTTCTTCGGCGGCTACGGCGTGCAGGCCCGCCGCGAGAGCTACATGATCCCGGTCGACGCCAAGATCTGGAAGGAAGCCGACGTACGGCGCGACGGCATCAGCGTCGAATCCGTGCTGGACGCGATCCAGCAGAAGGGCGCCCGCGCCAGACTCGTCGTGCTCGACGCCTCCCGCCGCAACCCCTGGGAGCGCCGCTTCCGCGCCTTCTCCCACGGCCTCGCCCCGATATCGGCGCCCGACAACGCGCTGATCCTGACCTCGGCCACGCCCGGCAAGGTCGCCGATGATTCCAAAGGCGCCAACAGCGTGCTGATGACCGAGCTGCTCAAGGAGCTCAACCCGCAGCTCGCCGGCATCGAATCCGTCTTCAACAAGACCCGCATCGCCATCTCCCGCGCCACCGACGGCGAGCAGGTGCCCTCGGTCTCCTCCTCGCTCCCGGAAGACGTCGGCTTCACCGTCGCCAGCGACAAGGCCGGCAGCTAACAAGCTTTTCACGAAATCTGGAATCGTCTGATTCCGCTCGCTCGGACCCACCTCTCCCATCGGGAGAGGTCGACGCGCATCGTCAGATGCGCGGCGGGTGAGGGGTTACGCTTTATCGATGGGGTTTAACCCCTCACCCGGCGCTGCGCGCCGACCTCTCCCGAAGGGAGAGGTGAAGCAAGAACCCCCTACTTCTTCACATCCGCGCTCGCCGTCACCGGCCGCACCGGGTCGCCTTCGCGCAGCAGCGCGCCGGCGCGGGCCACCACGGTGTCGCCTTCCTCGATGCCGCGGCGGATCTCCACCTGGCCCGACGACATCAGCCCGACCTCGACCTGCCTGGTTTCGACCCGCGCCCGCCGCACCACCTGCACCACGGTGCCGGCCGATGAGTAGAGGATCGCGGTCAGCGGCACCGAGAGGCCGCAGCTCTGCCCGGTCTTGATCAGCGCCCGGCCGGACGAATTCACCAGCAGGCGCCGCGGCGCCACCACCGAGACGAACACCTGGCCGAGCTGGCTGTTGGGCTCGATGGTCGAGGCCACCCGGCGCACCTTGCCCTCGACCTCGCCGGCGCCGATGATCTTGATCCGCGCGGTCTGGTTGACCGCGAGCTTGGAAATATCCCGCACCGGCACCATGCCGACCAGGTCGAATTCGCTGCGCGCGATGATGGAAAACAGCGCCTCGCCCTTGCCCCCCGCGATGCTGCCGACCACCGCCGTGGAGGCCGACACCAGCCCCGCGGTCGGCGACGCCACCAGCGTCAGCCCGCCCTCGGGCAGCGACAGCCGGGCCAGCAATTGACCGGCGGTGACGGTATCGCCGGGCTCCGCCAGCACCTCCGCCACCTTCAGCCCCGGCCGCTCCGAGCGCACCGACGTCTCCTCCCGCGGGATCAGGATGCCGGACACCTCGACGATATTGTTGAAGCAGGCCTTTGCGGCCTTGATCACGGTGACCGCGGCACCCTTCGGCCCGCCCTCGGGCGGCTCGTCCGCGGCGAAGGCGGGGGAGGCGAGGATGAGGAGGGCGGCGGTGAGGATGGGAAGAAGCGCGAAGAGGCGGGGCATCGGCGTTCCAGTCAGGTTGCTGGCTATCGATATCAGAAGGGGGACGGGGGAGCCAAGTCGGCCTCAAAATTTGAGTATAATGATATCAGAGTATTGGGCAAATTCAGACAAGAGCCTAGGCTGGACTTGATGAATGCAGGTGACAGTTCGGCGTCAGCGCCCGCTTCAAATTGATGCGGACCTAACGCCGAACGATTTCGACCGCAACGCAGTGCAATAGTATGGCTGACGGAGAAAAGTTCGGAAGACCATGGAGCGACGATGAGCTCGATGCCATCGTTGCCGATTACTTTTCGATGTTGTGGGCTGAGCTTTCGCATCGGCCGTATGTTAAATCGCACCATAGCGCGGTCCTTATGAAACAGATCGGGCGAACGCATCGATCCGTGGAGTTCAAGCATCAGAATATATCGGCCGTTTTGGAGGAAATGGATTGGCCTTGGATTTTCGGTTACAAACCGAAGAGAAATTTTCAGGATTCGATCTTTGGCGCGATTGACCGATATCTTTCATCGAATGAAGATAAAGCCTATCAACAACTGCCACCCAAAGTACTCGCAATCGCCGACGATGCGTTTGTGGAGCCTCCTCCCAAGTTGGATTCTAAACCAGATAGGCCTTGGCAGCTGGATCGTCTGGCCAGAAAATTCGATCCTGTGGAACGCGATCTCCGCAACCGATCGTTGGGGCGAGCGGGTGAAGAATTCGTCTTGGAGATTGAAAAGAAGAAGCTCGAAAAATTCCAGCGGCCTGATCTTTTGAAAAAGGTAAGGTGGGTGTCGGCGGATGATGATGGCGCAGGATACGACATCCTTTCTTTTGAGCCCGATGGCCGAGAGCGGCTGATCGAAGTCAAAACGACCAATGGAGCAGCTAGAACGCCATTCTTTATTTCTGAGAATGAATGCCAGAGGGCGGCAGCATCAGCGGAATCGTGGCGCTTATATCGCGTGCATTCATTCGCCCAGAAGCCGCGCATTTTTAAAATCGCCCCTCCTCTCAATAAAGTGCTCAACTTGCGCCCTGATACCTGGCGGGCGTCGTTTTCTTGACTGCCGTAGCTGACCAGCACATTTGGCGAAAGCCGTCCTTCTTGGTCGCGAGCCGGTTGAGCGAGAGCGGCGCGCACCGAGCTACGCCGACGTTGAAGAATGAGTTCTATGACTGGTTTGGTAAGAGCCGTGCCATCAATCTTGACGGTACCCCTACCGTCGTCTACCGCGGCGAGCACGGCACACCTCCCAAGGATCAACGATTTCACTCCCGGCTGACCAGTCTTTCCTTTTGCGATGATCCCGCTGTCGCCAGCATCTACGCGATGCATCCGAACGGCCACAAGGACGTCGCACAGGCTCCGCGCGTTAGCTCCGTTCATCTCAAGATCGAGAAGCCGATCATTAAAAATCTCGACGACCCTTTCATCGATTTGGCTCACCTCGAGAAGGAGCTCGGTATCGAGGAGGCGATGAGAATCGCGGAAAAATTTTCCAGCGACATCGAGTACACCGGTAATTGGGATGAAAACTACGCCGGAAAGTACACATCCGTCGTCGATCTGCTGAAGCGGCACCCACAACAGTTGAAGAATCTCTACTTCGATACATTCAAATATCTGGATGATCCGGAGGAGGTCGCGCTGCTGCGAAAGAAGGGTTACGACGGCGCGATCCACATTGGGAATGGCGAGACCTCGGCCAGCGCCGAGTATCGTGTCTTTGATTCGTCTCAAGTAAGGTCCGCCATCGAATTGCGGAAAAATGGGCAATTGGTGGCCCAGCTTGACGAGAAAGCCTGATCACTGCTTTCCTCTCCACTTAAACATCCCATCTCCAAAAGAGGATCCCCGCCATGCCGACCACCTACGACTACATCATCGTCGGGGCGGGCTCGGCCGGCGCCGTCGTCGCCAGCCGGCTCAGCGAGAGCGGCGCCTACCGCGTGCTGCTGCTGGAAGCCGGGACCAAGGGCTCCAGTCATTTCTGGGCGCGCGTTCCCGTGGGCACGTCGAAGATGATCGACGATCCCGCCGTGAACTGGTGCTACCGGTCGGAGCCGGATGAGGGCTCGGGCGGACGGCGCATCGATGTGCCGCGCGGCAAGATGCTGGGCGGATCGAGTTCGATCAACGGCATGGTCTATATCCGCGGCCAGGCGCGCGATTACGATCACTGGGCCCAGCTCGGCAACCGCGGCTGGAGCTATCAGGACGTGCTGCCGATCTTCAAGCGGATGGAGCGTTACACCGGCGGCTCCGATGAATTTCGCGGACGCGACGGCCTGCTGCGGGTCACCGATACGCCGCGCAACAAGCTGCCGCTGCTGGAGAAGATCATCGCGGCCGCCGGCCGCATCGGCCTGCCGTTCAATCCCGACCAGAACGCCGAGACCCAGGAAGGCGTCGGCATGTCGCAGGTGACCATCGCCGGGGGACGCCGCCAGAGCACGGCGGTGTGCTATCTCGATCCGGCGCGGGGGCGGTCCAATCTGAAAATTGCGCAGGGCGCGCTGGCCGAGTCGCTGATCCTGGAAGGCAAGCGCTGCGTCGGCGTGCGCTATTCCGTTGAAGGCGTACGGCACGAGGCAAGGGCTGCGCACGAGGTCATTGTCTGCGGTGGTTCGATCAACTCACCGAAGTTGCTGGAACTGTCCGGCATTGGACAGGGGGAACGTTTGCGCGCGCTCGGCATTGCGCCGCTGCATGAATTGCCGGGTGTCGGCGAGAATTTGCGCGACCACTATTCGCCGCGGGTGAAGTTCGCGATTGTGGAGCGCAACCTCACCTTCAACGACAATGCGCGCGGCTGGCGGCTGGCGCGGGAAGCCCTGAAGTACGCGCTGTTCGGTACGGGCTTCCTGGCCTCGACCGCGGTCCCGATCCGGATCTATTTCCGCACCCGCGAGGGACTGGAAACCCCTGACGCCACGATCTCGATCCTGCCGTTCCTGTATGAGATGGTGGGCGGCGTGCGCCGCGTCGCCAAGCGGCAGGGCATCACCATGAACGTCAACGTGCTGCGCTCGCAGAGCACCGGTTCGATCCACATCACGTCACCGGATCCGGCGACGCCGCCCGCGATACGGTTCAACTTTCTGTCCACCGAGCACGACCGTGCCGGTGTGATCGCCGCGATCCGCAAGGGCCGCGAGCTGATGGCGACGTCGCCGCTCAAGGAGGTCACGGGCGAGGAAATTGCGCCCGGCGCGCAGGTTCAGAGCGACGCGGACATGCTGGAGTGGGTGCGTCACAACGCCGAAACCACGTTCCATCCCGTCGGCACCTGCAAGATGGGCTCCGACGCCATGGCCGTGGTCGACAGCGAATTGCGGGTGCACGGCATCGAAGCCTTGCGGGTGGCGGATGCGTCGATCATGCCGATGCTGATCTCAGGCAATACCAACGCGCCGGCCATCATGATCGGCGAGAAATGCGCCGAGATGGTGCTGGCGGCAGCGACGGCGCGGCAGGCGGCGGCGTAGCCGTAGCGCGTACTATATCTTGT
>CALROE020000222.1:0-6072 GCA_943369715.1 Bradyrhizobium ivorense | reverse complement strand
AGCCCGCGAAAACGTCGTCGTGGTCGATAACCTGTCGACCGGATTTTCCGCCTTCGTGCCCGAAGGCGTGCCGCTGTTCATCGGCGATGCCGGCGACGAGAACCTCGTCGAGGGCGTGATCGCCGCGCCTGGCGTCACGAGCATCGTTCATTTCGCGGGCTCGGTGGTGGTGCCGGATTCGATGCGCGATCCGCTGGCCTACTACCGCAACAACACCATGACGACACGCAGTCTGCTGAACGCCGCGGTGAAGTGCGGCGTCAACCGCTTCATCTTTTCATCGACTGCCGCGGTGTACGGCAATCCGGACCAGGTGCCGGTGCCCGAGAGCGCGCCGACCCGGCCGCTGTCGCCCTACGGCTCCTCGAAGCTGATGACCGAGATCATGCTGCACGATGTCGCCGCCGCGCATGGCATGAAATATGTCGCGCTGCGCTATTTCAATGTCGCCGGCGCAGATCCCAGGGCGCGCATCGGACTTGCCACCGTTGGTGCGACGCATCTGCTGAAGATCGCGGTCGAGGCCGCCACCGGACAGCGCGCCAAGGTCGATGTGTTCGGGACCGATTACCCGACGCCGGACGGCAGCTGCATCCGCGATTTCATTCACGTCAGCGACCTCGCGCAGGCGCACCTTGCGGCGCTGTCCTATCTGCGCGGCGGCGGAAGCTCGGCGACGCTGAACTGCGGCTACGGCCGCGGCTATTCGGTGCTGGAGACCATCGAGGCGGTGCGGCGCGTCTCCGGGCGCAATTTCGCCGTTCAATATGCGCCGCGACGGCCGGGCGACATCATGACCATGATCGCGGACACCAGCCGCATCCGCTCGACCCTGGACTGGACTCCGCGATACGACGACCTCGACACCATCGCCGCCCACGCACTGGCCTGGGAGGAGAAATCGTTCCGCGAGCGCCATGGCGAACTGCGGCAGGCGGTTTCGGCCTAAAATCCGGTTCGGCGCAAGCCCCGATTTGGCTTGAAAAACCGGGATATAGCGGGCAAGGAGACGGACGTTTCGCAAGCCAACCCTGACGCGCGGGCGGGAGCCTGCCAGCGCTGTCAATGGAACGCGGATGACCGAATTTCCAAGGAAAATCACTGACGATCCCTATGGCGCCGCGGCGCTGATTCGTCGCCTGATCACCGAACAGGGCCTGACCTACTGGCGGCGCTATCTGCTGGCCTTCGTGCTGATGGCGGTGTCGGCGGCCGCGACCGCCGGCTCGGCCTGGGTTCTCGGCGAGGTCATCAACAAGGCCTATGTCGACAAGGACGTGCGCGGCATCGCGCTGTTGTCCGGCCTCACCATCCTGATTTTCATCCTGAAGGGCGCGGCGACCTACGGCCACTCCGTGATTCTTTCGAAAATCTCCAACGCCATTCTCGCCAACAACCAGCGCCGGCTGTTCGCCAAGCTGATGAGCGAGAGCGTCGCATTCTACTCGGAGCGGCATTCGTCGGAATTCCTGGCGCGGCTGACCGCCGGCGCCGCCTCCGTCACCCAGGTTCTCAACCTCCTGATCAATGCGCTCGGCCGCGACCTGCTGCTGCTGATCGGGCTCGTCTGCGTCATGCTGATGCAGGATCCCTACATGGCGCTGTTCGGATTCCTGGTGGCGCCGCCGGCCATGCTGGTGCTGCGCAAGCTGGTGAAGCGGATCAAGGGCCTCGCCCACAACCAGTTCACCGGCACCGCCGACATTCTCGAAACCATGCAGGAATCGCTGCAGGGCATCCGCACCGTCAAGGCCTTCACGCTCGAACAGACCATGCGCGAGCGGATCGACGCCAGCATCACGGCGGTCGAGCGCAACGCCAACAAGATGGCGCGGGTCTCGAATCGCTCGAGCCCGCTGATGGAGACGCTCGGCGGTTTCGCGGTGGCGGGCGGGCTGATGTATGGCGGCTACAGCGTGGTCGCGATGGGCGCGACGCCGGGTCAGTTCTTTTCGTTCCTGACCGCGTTCCTGATGGCCTACGAGCCGGCCAAGCGCCTGGCCCGGCTCAACATCGAGCTGAACAGCAACCTGATCGGCGCCCGCAAATTGCTGGAGATCGTCGACAGCCCGTCCAGCGAACCTGACGACGACGACAAGCCGGCGCTGAAGCTGATCGATGCGCGGGTCGAGTTTCGCGACGTGACCTTCGCCTACCGTCCGGACGAGCTTGTGCTCATCCGCATGAGCTTCGTCGCCGAGCCCGGCAAGATGACCGCGCTGGTCGGCCCCTCCGGCGGCGGCAAATCCACCGTGCTGGCGCTGCTGCTGCGGCTCTATGAAGTGAGCAATGGAGACGTCCTGATCGACGGGCAGACGATTTCGGCGGTATCGCGCAAGTCGCTGCGCCAGCAGACCGCCTATGTCGGGCAGGATGTCTATCTGTTCCGCGACTCAATCGGCGCCAACATCGCGTTCGGCAAGGTCGGCGCGACGCAGGACGAGATCGAGGCCGCCGCCAGGGCCGCCTGCGCGCATGAATTCATCATGGGATTTCCGCTCGGCTACGACACCCCGGTGGGCGAGCACGGCACGCAATTGTCCGGCGGCCAGCGCCAGCGCATCGCGGTGGCGCGCGCGCTGATCAAGAATGCGCCGATCATCCTGCTCGACGAGGCGACCGCCGCGCTGGATTCGGAATCCGAAAAGCAGGTGCAGGAAGCGATCGAGCATCTTTGCCAGAACCGCACCACCATCGTTATCGCCCACCGGCTGCACACCATCATGCATGCCGACGCCATCCTGGTGGTCGAGGGCGGCGAGATCGTCGAGCGCGGCCGGCATGACGACCTGTTGCGCCGCGGCGGACGCTACGCGTCGTTCTTCCGCCTGCAGCATCGCGATGCGGGACCGCTGACGCTGGCGCCGGTCACCGCAACCGCGTAAAGCTGCATCCTCGCCTCGTTTCCGCCCTTGAACCCGCCGAGACCGTCATGAAAGCCACATCCTACGTCATTCCCGCTCCCCCGCAGCCCGCGCTTCCCGTGGTCGGCGAACAGAAAACCTATCCGGTCCGCCGCATCTGGTGCGTCGGCCGCAACTATCTCGAGCACATCCGCGAGATGGGCAATGACGAGCGGGCGCCGCCGTTCTTTTTCGCCAAGCATGCCGACATGCTGGTCGCCGATGGCGCCACCATCCCCTATCCGCCGCTGACCAAGGATCTGCACCACGAGGTCGAACTGATCGTGGCGATGAAGAGCGGCGGCCTCAACATCCCCGCCGACAAGGCGCTCGACCACGTCTATGGTTACGGCGTCGGCATCGACCTCACCCGCCGCGACCTGCAGATCGCCTCGCGCAAGAAGGAGCGGCCGTGGGAAGTCGGCAAGTCCTTCGATTATTCCGCGCCCTGCTCGGCGCTGCAGCCGGCCGCCAGGATCGGCCATCCCTCCAAGGGCAGGATCTGGCTGACCGTCAACGGCACCGAAACCCAGAAGGGCGACCTCACCGAACTGATCTGGAACGTGCCCGAGATCATCTGGCAGCTCTCGCAGCAGGTCGCGCTCGAAGCCGGCGACATCATCATGACGGGTACGCCGGCCGGCGTCTCCCAGCTCAAGCCCGGCGACAAGATCGAATGCGGCGTCGACGGCGTCGGCACCCTGAAGGTGGCGATCGGCCCGCCCGCGGCATAAACTGCATTTCGCCAAAACCGTGAAATCAGGGCTCCGGACCCGCTCCGGAGCCCTTTTTGCGTCCGGATTTTGGCATTTCTCAGTAGAACTACGTAGTGATTCGCAATTCGTTAACCATACCCCGATTACCTATGGCTGGCCGCCACAACGCTCGCGCTGGAGCCGCCAATGCCCCCCGACTGGAATGCCATCCGCCTCGATCTGCTTGATATCGACGCGCCGATGCGCGCGGCGTTGCGCGAGATGCGGCCGTTCTTCGCAAAGGCCTTGCCCGGCATTCTGGCCCGATTTTACGACAAGGTCCGTCAGTACGACCCCGCCTCCGGCATCTTCAAGGACGGAGCGGTGCAGGAGGCCATCCGCCTGCAGCTGCAGCATTGGGACCTGATCGGCGCGGCCGAATTCGGCCTTCCCTATTTCAGCTCGGTCGCGCGCTTGAGCGAGTTTCATCAGCGCGCCGGCGTCGCGCCGCAATGGTACGTCGGCTGCCGCCTGATGTTCATCGCCGACCAGTTGACGAAGGCGGTGGAGGCCGAGGTGGAGCTGCCGCGCTATGGACGGGCCGCGCAGGCCGCCGCGCGCGACAAGCGGGCATTGATGCAGAATGCCATCGCCAAGGCCGTGATGCTGGACACCGAGAACGTGGTCGCGGTCTATTTCGGATCCAACCGCCAGATCCGCAAGGACGCGATTGCCGATGCCAGCGCCCGGTTCCGCGCCATCACCACCTCGCTGTCGGCGGCATCGGGCGAGCTGGAGAGCACCGCGCGCGCGCTGAGCGACAATTCCGGCAACACCACGCGGCTCGCCACCGTGGTCGCCAATGCCTCCGAAGATGCTTCCAGCAACGTGCAGTCGGTGGCGTCGGCGACGGAAGAGCTGGCCGGCTCGGTGCGCGAGATCTCGGCGCAGGTCCAGCATTCCAACCAGATCGCCTTGAGCGCCGTGCAGCAGGCCGACGAGACCGACGCGCGCATCACCGCGCTGTCGCAGGCCGCCAACCGGATCGGCGACGTCGTCAAGCTGATCACCTCGGTGGCCGAGCAGACCAATCTCCTCGCGCTCAACGCCACGATCGAGGCGGCCCGCGCCGGCGACGCCGGCCGCGGTTTCGCCGTGGTGGCACAGGAGGTAAAGGCGCTCGCCAGCCAGACCGCCAAGGCCACCGACGAGATCAGCACCCAGATCGCAGGCATGCAGACCGCGACCCAGGAGGCGGTCGGCTCGATCAAGATGATCTCGTCGACCATCGGAAACATTTCAGAAATCACCAGCGCGATATCCTCGGCGATCGAGGAACAGGGCGCCGCCACCCAGGAAATTTCCGGCAACATCCAGCGCACCGCCGCGGGCACCTCGCAGGTCGCCGGCACCATTGCCGAAGTCAGCCAGGGCGCCAATCAGACCGGCGCCGCCTCGAGCCAATTGCTGTCATCGGCGAAGCAATTGTCCGATTCCACCGCCAGCCTGCAGGCCGAAATCGACGGTTTCCTGAAATCGATCGCGGCGGCGGCGTAAGGCGGCTGCGCCGGCCGCTGGCGTTAAACGTTCCGACACTCTGAGCTCCGCAAAACTACGGGATTAAGCAATTGAAAGCATTACCGTAAAGGTTTCTAAACGAAATGCCCCCCGTAATGCCCCAAGCAGAAGGCTGGGTGCATTCGGTTGACGATTTCGGCCGCGCCATATCCGGAGGTCGGTCGTCAGGTGAACAGCGCCCCGAAGATATCCGCAGCAGATCGAGCCGAAACGCACCTGCCAATCAAGACGGTTGGTTGAGCAATGTGCCTAGTATGTGCAGCGGTCGGCCGCAACATTCACTTCGAGCCGGGTGCGACGGATGCCGCCTCGGCAACCAGCGTCACCAGCGCAGCCAAGCCTGTCGCAACGATCGCGCAACTCGGCGACTATCTGGTCAACGGCTTCTGGCAATACAACAATACAATTGCCCATCACTTCGGCTCATCGACCATCACCTACAACATCAGCGGGTTGAATGCGAATGAGCAAATGCTCGCGCAATCGGCGCTGAACGCCTGGCACGAGGTTGCCAACCTGACCTTCGTTCAGACCTCGGGCGCCGCGAACATCACGTTCACGCATAACGGCACCATGACCGCCTGGGCATCCAGCAACTACGGCGGATCCGGGATCATCAGTTCGGCAACCGTCAACATCAGCGCCGACTGGATCACCAATGACGGCGGCGCCTATGACGGCAAGACGGGAATCGACAGCTACGGCTACCAGACCTATATTCACGAAATCGGCCATGCGCTCGGCCTCGGCCATCAGGGTCCCTACAACGGCAGCGCCTCCTATTCGACCAATGCGATCTATGCCGACGACACCTGGCAATACTCCGTCATGTCGTACTTCGCGCAGAGCAATTACGGCGGCTCGTATCGCTACGTGATCACGCCGCAGATGGCCGA
>CALROE020000221.1:0-6088 GCA_943369715.1 Bradyrhizobium ivorense | reverse complement strand
ACCGGTTTCGGCGACATCACCCTGCCGGGCACGGTCGGCCGGCTGATCTCGGTGGTCATCATGATCTTCGGCGTGACCCTGTTCTTCAATCTCGCCCGCGCGCTGCTGAACCCGGACAAGGTGCGGTTTCCCTGCCCGTCCTGTGGCCTGCAGCGCCACGACAGCGACGCCGTGCATTGCAAGGCATGCGGCGTGGTGCTGAATATTCCCGACGAGGGCCAGTCCTAGCCGGCATGACGGCGGCATGCTCAGCGCAAGCCCGTCCCGCCGCAGCGCTGGCATTTCACCACCTTGTCGCCCTTCTTCAGCAGGCCCTTGCCCTCGCAATTCTTGCATTTCTGCTTCTTCTTGATGTTGGGGCCCTTTTGGCTCGTCATGACGCCTCTCCAGATCGAAAACGCGGCATCGCCGGTAAGACCGCGTGCGCGCCTTCGGCTTATAGGCCGATCTGACCGGATTGAGGACAGCCATGATGAGGGATCCGCAGCGAGACCGACGCCGCTAGGGCGTGACGCCGAGCTGTCGCAGGCTCGCCCGCGCCGTCGAAAGGTCCGGGCGCAGCTCGAGCGCCTTCCTGAAATCGGCGATCGCGCCCGCCTTGTCGCCGAGCCGCAATTTCGCCTGGCCGCGGTTGTTCCAGGAGAACACGTCGGCCGGGTCGTATTGCACCGCCTTGTCGTAATCGGCGAGGCCACCCTTGTCGTCGCCCTGGTAGAGCCGGATCATTCCGCGGTTGCGCCAGCCGCGCGCGTCGGTCGGCGCCAGCCGGATCACTTCGGCATAATCGGCGGCGGCGCGGTCGAGCTGTTCGGAATCGCGCCAGGCATTGCCGCGGTTGATATGGGCGAGCACATCGGGCCTGAGCCTGATCTGCACGCTGTAGTCCTCGATCGCGCGCGTCATGTCGCGCCTGCGATAATGGAGATAGCCGCGATTGCCGTAGGCGATGGCCAGCGCGGGATCATGTTTGATGGCGGCATTGAAATCGGTCAAGGCGCGCTCCAGATCGCCCCTGCCGGCCCAGGCGTCGCCGCGATTGTTGTAGGCCAGCGCGAAGCTGGGGTCGATCCGCAGCGCCTCGTCGTAATCGGCCATGGCACGGTCGAGGTCGCGCCTGATGGCGTAGACACGGCCGCGGTTGGTGTGGGCGCATGGATAGGCCGGGTCGAGCCGGATGGCCTCGTTGAGATCGGCGAGCGCGGCATCGAGGTCGCGCTTTTCGGTCAGGCCGTGGCCGCGATTGCAGAACGCCGCCGCAAGCTCGCGGCCGGTCTCCGCCCTGGCGGAGATCACCGATGAGCAGGCCGATACCCGCTCGTCCGGTGTGGACGTCGCGCCGATGCATGCCTGCCATGACGGGTCACCTTGGGCAGCTGCCACTGGCGACAGTGAGAGCGTCATTGCCGCGCCCAACAGCGCAGTGCTCAGGCCGGCCGAAATACGCATGTTCGCAATCCCTCCATGCGCCACCTCGCTTGGTCGCAGGTTTGCATCGGCGGGTTCACGCCCCTAAATGAGCTAAGGAAAATCGTTGTTGGAGAATTCAGCGTATGGCGGCAGCATCCGTTCGCGACAACAAGGCGCAAAGCCGGTTCGAGCTCGACGTCGAGGGCACACTGGCGTTCGCCGATTATCGCCTGACGCCGTCGGCCGTCGTCATCACCCATACCGAAACGCCGCGCGCGCTGCGGGGCCGAGGTATCGCGTCGGAGTTGGTGCAGGGCGCGCTGCAACTGATCCGCGCCGATGGATTGAAGGTGATCGCCGGCTGCGGATTTGTGGTGGATTACCTGCACAAGCATCCGGAATTTGCGGATCTGGCGGCGTAATCGATGGTGCCTTCCCGCAACTTGCGGCCCGTTGCTCCTGACGACGCCGTATGGCATTCACCTTGCCTGGGCAGCAACGTTTCAGGAACAATCCAGCGATGACCGATTCGCCCCCCGCGGGATTTCAGCCGTTTGAGGTGACCGACGGCTTCATCGGGCACAATGGCCCCTATTACTGGCGTCAGGACTCTGCGGGCCAGCTAGAATTCGGATTCCAGACCGACGCGCGGCACGGCAATCCCAACGGCGTCCTGCATGGCGGCGCGGTGCTGGGCTTTCTCGATACCATCCTCGGCCATGCCGTGGTCAAGGGCGCGCAGCGGCCTTGCGCCACCATTTCCCTGGACAGCCGGTTCATTGCAACGGCGGCACCGGGAGAATGGATCGGCGGCCGCACCACGGTCAGAAAGCTTACCCGCAGCTTTGCCTTCGTCGACGCCGAGGCTTTCGCGGGCGAAAAGCTGCTGGTCGCGGCGACCGCGATTTTCCGCATCTTCGAGGGAGAGCCCCGGAAGTAACCTCCCTCGCCCGCGCGGCGACCATCCGTAAAATTACGGAAGATCGCACGATCATGCTGCAGCGCAATGAACCGTTAACGGATCGGTGCCACGAAGGGGCATCGGTACCAGTCAGTGCCTCTGCCTAGATCCCCGGGAAATCGACCATGTTCATTGCATCACTTGTCGGCGCCATCGCGCAATACCTTCGCTATCGATCGCAGCTCACCAGCATCAGCAGCCTCGACGATCACATCCTGCGCGACATCGGCCTCAACCGCAGCGAGCTGCGATCAGCGGCCTGGGATATGGCCACGCATGGTGCCGGCCACTAATCGCAGCGTTCGGTTCGCATGCAAAAAAGGCCCGCCATTCGGCGGGCCTTTTGACATCGTCCGACGGTGCGCCGGTTGCGCGCTGGCCTAGTGCTTGATCTCCGGCGGCAGCTTGCCGCCATTGGCGGCAAACTTCGTCATCACCTGCTTGTGCAGCCAGATGTTCATGCTGGCGGAATCGTTGCTGTCACCGGTGTAGCCCAGCTCCTTTGCGAGCTCCTTGCGCGCGGTGAAGCTGGAATCGATATCGAGCGCCTTCATCAGATCGACGATCGAAGTCCGCCACTCGAGCTTTTCACCCTTGGCCTTTACGGCTGCGTCCAGGATCGGCGCGACGTCGACGGTGGCAGCGGGCGCAGCCGCTGATCCGGCAGCCGTGCCGCCGCCCGCAGGAGCGGCATCGGCCTTGGTGCCAAAGATTGCGCTCATGATTTTTCCGAAAATGCTCATAATTTTCTCCCAATAGACATTGCAGACAGCCCGTACGGACCTTAGCGCCCCCGCCGGGGCTTGCCAATGCAGCATTCACCGAAGCGTGAGCGACGGCGCGGGTGATTGGGAGTACGCTTATGGTTCAGTTCGCGACATGGCCCGCTCCGGTTTCCTGTCTTCGCGTCTGGCCCTGATCGTGATCGTTCTCGAAAGACGGCCTGTTGGCGCCCATGACGGCGTGACATCCGGCTGTCACACAAAGGGAGACGACGACCATGGCCACGCCATTTCAGGGCAATGCTCCCGGCAATGCCACGCCGCTGGCTGCAGTGGATAGCGCAGCCTCCCCCGTCATCCGAACCATCGGTCTGTCCGACCTGCATCGGGCGCTGCGACTCGGTTGGGAAGACTTCAAGGCCGTGCCCAGCCACGCCATCATTCTCTGCGTGATCTATCCGGTGCTCGGACTGGTGCTGGCGCGCACCGTGCTCGGCTATTCCGTTCTGCCGCTGCTGTTTCCGCTGGCGGCGGGCTTTGCCCTGCTCGGCCCGTTCGCGGCCCTCGGCCTCTATGAGCTAAGCCGCCGCAGGGAGCGCGGCGAACACGCCTCCGCTTGGGACGCGGTCGAGGTGCTGCGCTCGCCGTCGTTCGGCGCCATGCTGGGGCTCGGCACGCTGCTGCTGGCGCTGTTCGTGGTCTGGGTAGCAACCGCACAGGCGATCTATGTCGCGGCGTTCGGCTACGAGGCCGCGGCCGGGATTCCGGATTTCGCGCGGCGCGTGCTGACGACGTCGCAGGGATGGTGGCTGATCGTCGTCGGCTGCGGCGTCGGCTTCCTGTTCGCGGTGGTGGCGCTGTGCGTCAGCGTGGTTTCGTTCCCGCTGATGCTCGAGCGTCACGCCGGTGTCGGCGATGCCATGGTCACCTCGCTGCGCGCGGTGGCGCGCAATCCGCTGCCGATGGCGGCATGGGGATTGGTCGTCGCGGTGTTGCTGGTCGCGGGATCGCTGCCGTTCTTCCTCGGCCTCGCCATCGTCATCCCGCTGCTCGGCCATGCCACCTGGCACCTCTATCGCGAGGTCGTCGTGCCCGAACTCAATCCGCAACCGCTGCCGCCCCGCCCGCATCGCGAGCGCCGTCCGGCGGCGGATTTCCCGGC
The DNA here is from genome assembly GCA_943369715.1 of Bradyrhizobium ivorense. Lineage (GTDB taxonomy): Bacteria > Pseudomonadota > Alphaproteobacteria > Rhizobiales > Xanthobacteraceae > Bradyrhizobium > Bradyrhizobium ivorense_A. The sequence continues at coordinate 1,836 of CALROE020000221.1, read as the reverse complement.
CAACCTGTTCCCGTGGAAGCGCAAGAACGACGCGTAGCGGAGCGCCATCACGCCGTCGGTCATTGTTGACCGGCGGCTTGACATGTCGGCGCTGTCCGAAGCCTTGTTTTGGCCGAGGTTGCCGACGAAACTTCGCGACATGGACTTTCCATATCTGTTCAGAGCCATCGCGCTCGGCGCCGTCCTGCTGACGCCGACCGCAGCCGCGTTTGCGGCGAACTGCGGCACCGGCAGCTTCGAGGCGTGGCTTGGCGACTTCAGGACGGAAGCCGCGGCCAAGGGCATTTCGCAATCCACCCTCTCATCTGGCTTCAGCGGCGTCACGCTGGACAAGAACGTGCTCTCCCGCGATCAATCGCAGCGCGTCTTCAGCCAGAGTTTTGAGGAATTCTCCGGCCGCATGATCCCTCCCCGGCTTACGCGGGGCGCCAACATGTTGAAGCAGTATGGCTCGTTGCTCTCGCGCATCGAAAAGGACTACGGCGTGCCGGGCGAAGTGCTGGTGGCGATCTGGGGGCTGGAGAGCGACTACGGCGTCAACATCGGAAAATTCCCGACGCTACGCTCGCTGGCGACGCTGGCTTACGACTGCCGGCGCTCGCAACTGTTCCGGGCCGAATTGATGGATGCGTTGCGCATCGTCGAGCGCGGCGATCTCGCGCCATCCGAAATGCATGGCGCCTGGGCGGGCGAACTCGGCCAGACCCAGTTCATGCCGTCATCCTGGATCAAATACGCCGTCGATTTCGACGGCAACGGCCGCCGCGACCTGCTGCGCAGCGCCCCGGATGTGCTGGCTTCGACCGCCAATTTCCTCGCCGGCCATGGCTGGCAGCGCGGCAAGGGTTGGGATCGCGGCAGCGCCAATTTCGCGGTAATCCAGCAATGGAACAAGAGTGAGGTCTATTCGAAGACGATCGCTGACTTCGCGACCCAGCTTTCCCGGGCACCCTAGTTTAACCTCCCAAGCACAAGAAATGATTATATATTCATAATCGGTTGTAAAGCTGCATGCGAATCACGCATGCTTATGTCGCCCTGATGAAGCCTTAAGCACCCGTTTTCGAGCTCATCGCGTGTGCAAGGTTGGATCGAGCGCACCTCGATCAGCAAAGCGCGCTGGCTCTTTTGTGACAATTTCGTGATAAACCAGCACTATTCGAAGGTCTCTGGGCGTGACGGCTGATCGCTTCCGCACCTCCTGAAAGGTTAATCGATTCTTATCCGAGCTATGCATTTTTCACTTAGCTGCATCGCAACATGGGAACTTCTGCACTGCAGTATGTTCTTCTATATTCATTCCAATGATGAGGCTTCCTCCAAGAGCTGAATCGTAGATACAAGGAGACTACCCCATGTTGCTCTCGTTCATCCGCATGATCCAGGCGTTCCGGGACTATCAGCGCAATGTCAGCGAATTGTCCCAGCTTAGCGATCGCGAACTGTCCGACATCGGATTGGATCGCTCGGACATTCCGCGCGTTGCAGCCGGTACCTATAACGGCTGATTCGTTTCTCAGCTGACTGACGAACGGATAACGCCCGCCTCGCTGCGGGCGTTGTCGTGTTTGCGGTGCATTCCACTTGGCCCGAAAACGCGCTACCTCTCTCGGCCATGAACGCCAGCAAATCCCCCACTGAAACCGTCCATATCATCGGCGCCGGCCTCGCCGGCTCGGAAGCCGCCTGGCAGGTCGCCAATGCCGGCATTGCGGTGGTGCTGCACGAGATGCGCCCTATCCGGATGACCGAGGCCCATCGCACCGATGGCCTGGCCGAGCTGGTCTGCTCCAACTCCTTTCGTTCCGATGACGCCGCCAACAACGCCGTGGGGTT
>CALROE020000220.1:0-6092 GCA_943369715.1 Bradyrhizobium ivorense | reverse complement strand
GGGTGCAAAGTTAACGGATCTTGTAGCGCGAGAGGCAATGCTCGCAGTTGCAGGCCCGCGGGATCGAATCATCGCCGCTTCGTCTGGCCTGCACACGGCGGCAATGGACCGAAGGAATGACCAGGGCGCCGCTTGCCGGCTCGAAAAGTTCCAGAGGGATATGACCATGCGCACCAACCTTCCCGTCACCAACGTCGAATATCCGCTCGGCGATGACGCCCAGATCGTCTCGAAGACCGATGCCAAGGGCAGACTGGTGTATTTCAACCAGCAGTTCGTGGAGGCCTCGGGCTTCACGGAAGCGGAATTGTTGGGGCAGCCGCACAACATCGTTCGCCATCCCGACATGCCGCCGGAAGCATTCGACGATCTCTGGACCACGATCAAGGCGGGCAAGCCGTGGGCCGGCGCCGTCAAGAACCGCCGCAAGAACGGCGATTTCTACTGGGTGCGGGCCTGCGCCACGCCGATCTGGGAACACGGCCAGATCGTCGGCTACATGTCGATCCGCACGAAACTGCCTGCCGCCCAGCGCGCCGAAGCCGAGCAGGTCTACGCGCTGATGCGCGCCAACAAGGCGCAAAAATACACCGTCACAGCAGGTCTCATTCGCCGTCGCTCGCTTTCGGATTCGATGCTGGGCGGGCTCAAGATGACCATCGGCCGCAAGATCTATGCGCTGATCGCGCTCAGCTTCCTCGGGGTCGTCGGAATTTCGCTTCTCGACTCGCGTGAGATGGCGTCAGGCCTCGATCAGCAGAAGCAGATCGAACTCAGGCATCTGACCGAACTGGCGCTAGGAATCGTCAAGGAAGAACATGCGGCGGTGCAAAAGAGCGGGATGTCGGTCGCCGATGCGCAAAAGCGCGCGTTGGCCCGGGTCGCGGCGCTGCGCTACGGCAACGACGATTATTTCTGGATCAACGACATGCAGCCGCGCATGGTGATGCATCCGATGAAGCCGGAAATGAACGGCACGGATATCTCGACCTTCAAGGATCCGAACGGCAAGGCACTCTTCGTCGATTTCGTCGACACTGTGAAGAAGAGCGGAGCGGGCTTCGTTCCCTATGAGTGGCCGAAGCCCGGTTTCGACAAGCCGCAGCCGAAGCTGTCCTATGTGGTCGGCTTTACGCCATGGAATTGGGTCATCGGCACGGGTGTCTATATCGACGATCTCAAGGCGCAGACCTGGGCCTCCACCCAGCGCTCGCTGCTGGCGGCGGCAATGGTGCTTCTGGTCACGCTGCTGACGTCGATCTTCGTCGCCCGCCGTATTACCCGGCCGTTGCAGCAAATGACGGCGACGATGAAGGATCTCGCGCATGGCAAGCTCGATGTCGAGGTAGCCGGCCTGTCCCGCAATGACGAAGTCGGCGAGATGGCCCGGGCCGTCGAGGTCTTCAAGGGCAATGCCGTCGCCCGTCAGGCGCTGGAAGCCGAGGGCAAGGAGGCGGAGGCCCGCGCGCAAGCCCTGCGGAAGGCGGACATGCACAAGATGGCCGATGATTTCGAGAGCGCGGTCGGCGAGATCGTCGAAACCGTGTCTTCCGCCTCGACCGAACTCGAAGCCTCGGCCGGCACGCTGACCGTCACCGCCGAGCATGCGCAGGAACTCACCACCATGGTCGCGGCCGCGTCCGAGGAAGCCTCGACCAACGTGCAGTCGGTGGCCTCCGCCACCGAGGAGATGGCGTCGTCGGTCAACGAGATCAGCCGCCAGGTCCAGGAATCCGCCCGGATGGCCGGCGATGCCGTCGGCCAGGCCCGCACCACCAACGATCGTGTCGGCGAATTGTCGAAGGCGGCGGCCCGGATCGGGGATGTCGTCGAATTGATCAACACCATCGCGGGCCAGACCAATCTGCTGGCGCTCAACGCCACCATCGAGGCGGCGCGTGCCGGCGAGGCCGGCCGCGGCTTCGCGGTGGTCGCCTCCGAAGTGAAGGCGCTCGCCGAGCAGACCGCCAAGGCCACCGGGGAGATCGGCCTGCAGGTCAACGGCATCCAGGCTGCGACCCAGGACTCGGTCAACGCCATCAAGGAAATCAGCGGCACCATCGAAAGACTGTCCGAGATCTCTTCGGCTATTGCAGCCGCCGTCGAGGAGCAGGGCGCCGCGACGCAGGAAATCTCCCGCAACGTGCAGCAGGCCGCGCACGGCACCCAGCAGGTCTCGTCGCACATCACCGACGTGCAGCGCGGCGCCACCGAGACCGGCTCGGCCTCGTCGCAGGTTCTCTCGGCGGCGAAGTCGCTGTCCGGCGATAGCAACCGCCTCAAGCTCGAAGTCGGCAAGTTTCTCAATTCGGTAAGGGCGGCCTGACGAGGACGTCTGCCGACAAGCGAGGGCGATATCGGCTGTAGCTCGTTATTTGAAATCCCGCCGGACGAAAGTGGTTCTTTGCCCTCGCTCCATGGTGGTGGCAGGATTGGTCTCTTGTTGTCATCAATCGGGCTAATGAGTTGATAGCTTTATTCAATTAGCCTGTGCTTGGCCGCCGATCCGCCTCCAAGGGCAAGGCGACCGAACAGCTGCTTCAGATCGTAAGAGACCAGGCAACGAGTTCTCGACTGCACACGTTGCGCTTGCCTGGGGGAGATCTGTTCGATGTCACTCCTCAACCGCCGAATCTCCCGGGCGGATCCTGATTCCCGGCAACCAACATACGACAGCGGGCGCAGATTCGTCGGCGCTACTTTGGTTTGACAACTTAGGAGCCTCTGCATGCGCGATCGGTTTCGTCTGCGTCTGACTCACAAGATCATGGCCATCGGCCTGGCCGGTCTTATCGGACTTCTGGCGTTCGGCGCAATCTACCAGATCGGAAGCTGGTCGCAGGATGCGTCCCGCGCGGTTGCTGACAATGCCAGTACGATCTCCAACCTCAACAAGAAGCTTTCCATAGACCTGCTGGAGGCGCGCCGGGCCGAGAAAGATTTCCAATTGCGCCGCGACGAGACCTATTCGAATCGTCATGCCGAGTTGTCGGCCGCGATCGACCGCGATTTCGAACAGCTGCAGGCATCCGTGCGAACCGGCGGAATGAATGACCTTTTCGAGAAGATCGGTGTCGCGCGTAGCGGATTCAACAGCTACGCGAAGAGTTTCGGCGCATTGCTGCAAGCCGAGGTCAAGCTCGGCCTGAATGAAAAGCTTGGTCTGACCGGTTCGCTCCGCTCGGCGGTTCGCGATATCGAAACGAAACTCAAGGAGAGCGACGATCCCCGACTCACCAGTTCGATGCTGATGATGCGCCGGCATGAAAAGGATTTCATGCTGCGGCGCGATCCGAAATATGTCGGCGAATTGAAGAAGACAGCCGCGGATTTCTCGAAGCTGCTGGCGGGCGCCGACATGGCGCCGGCGCTGAAGGCCGACATCGTCCAGAAGCTGGAGAAGTATCAGGCGGATTTTTCGGCCTGGGCGGACGTCGCGCAGGAAGTGACGCGCCAGGGTGCGGCGATGTCGAAGCAGTTTCGTGACATCGAACCCGTCATTGTCGAAATTCAGACGGCGGTCGAACGCCGTCATGGCGAGGCTGGCGCGGCCGAGGCCGCCACCCGCGGCTCAATCAAGTTTTGGATGCTGATCGCCCTTGGACTGGCGGTTGTTGTTGTGAGCGGAGTGTCGTTCCTGATCGGCCGGTCGATATCGCACGCGCTCTCGGCAATGGTCCGGGCCATGACCGCGCTGGCGCGAGGCGATCTTTCCGTCGGCATACCCGGCCTTGGCCGCAAGGACGAAGTCGGTGAAATGGCCGGCGCGGTGCAGGTGTTCAAGACCAGCATGATCGAGACGGGGCGGTTGCGCGCCGAACAGCTCGAAATGGAGCAGCGGCAGCTGCAGCAGCGCAAGGCGGATATGCACAAGCTCGCCGATGCCTTCGAGGGCGCGGTCGGCGAGATCGTCGAGACGGTGTCGTCGGCGGCGACCGAGCTGGAAGCCTCGGCCAATACGCTGACGGCGACCGCCGAACGGGCCCAGGAACTGGCGATCGCGGTGGCGTCGGCGTCGGAGGAAGCCTCCACCAACGTGCAGTCGGTGGCCTCCGCGAGCGAGGAAATGACTTCGTCGGTCAACGAGATCAGCCGGCAGGTGCAGGAATCCTCCCGGGTCGCCCATGACGCAGTGGATCAGGCGCGAAAGACCAACGACCGCGTCGGCGAGTTGTCGAAGGCGGCAGCCCGGATCGGTGACGTCGTCGAACTGATCAACACCATTGCCGGGCAGACCAATCTGCTGGCGCTGAATGCCACGATCGAGGCGGCGCGGGCCGGCGAAGCCGGCCGCGGCTTCGCCGTGGTGGCCGCCGAGGTCAAGGCGCTGGCCGAGCAGACGGCGAAGGCGACCGGCGAGATCAGCCAGCAGATCAACGGCATCCAGAGTGCGACGCAGGATTCGGTCGGCGCGATCAGGGAGATCGGCGACACCATCGGCCGGATGTCGGAGATCTCCTCGACCATCGCGGCGGCGGTGGAGGAGCAGGGCGCGGCGACCCAGGAAATCTCCCGCAACATCCAGCATGCGGCGCAGGGCACCTCGCTGGTCAGCGCCAACATCACCGACGTCCAGCGCGGCGCCGGCGAAACCGGCTCGGCTTCGGTGCAGGTTCACTCGGCGGCAAAATCGTTGTCGGTCGAGAGCAACCGGCTCAAGCTCGAGGTCGCCAAATTCCTCAATTCGGTGAGGGCGGCCTGACGCGCTTGCAGACCGTTCTTGGAGCTTAAGCCCCCGGTTTCACGACAGGTGCCGCCGGCGGCGTCTGCCGGCGGAACAGGATGCGCTGGTACAGCCAGCCGATCGCCACCAGCACCAGGCCGAGGCACATGAACGACAGCGCGCGGTAGACGCCCGTCAGCGTCGACATGTCGATCAGGAACGCCTTCAGGATCGTCAGCGCGATCACTACCGCGGAGGCGAGGCGGGCGCGCTGCGAGTTGACCAATATGCCGATTCCGAGCAGCGCCACGCCGAACGCCAGCCACGCGATCGAGTAGGTGTACTGCTCGACGCCGGTGGTAGGGCCGCGCGTCAGCACCGGACCATGATAGAGCCTGCGGATTTCAAACGTGACATAGGTCAGCGCCAGCACCAGCGCCCCCGCTGCGATGGTGTTGGCATAGCTGGCCGGACGCCGGCCCGCCACCGCGTAGGACAACAGCAGCGCCAGCACCGCGGGCATGGCATAGCCGAGCAGCAGCAGGTTGAAGAACACGCCTCCGACATCGGTCGGCCACAGGATCGGCGTCTCCAGCACCAGCAGGCCGATCACGCTGGCGGCACCCGCAAACAGCGTGAGCACGATCGCCGCGATGTTATGCACGATGCTGCCGCTGCGGATCCGCAACCGTTCCAGTCCGATCGCCATCGCCAGCGTCGTGCACACCTGCAGCGCCACTTCGGTGAGACCCGCGGAATTGCGGTAAACATCGCCGCCGTTGACGGCATGGCGGATTTCCAGGAACACCAGCAACACCGTAAACAGGATAGCTGCCGATTCCACCGTGCGCAGCGGCGCATCGTCGCCATGGCGGCGCAGGAAGATGCTTCCGGCCCAGAATGACAGCGCCGGAATGCCGTAGCCCCACAACAGCCAATTGAAGATCGGCGTGGTGCCGACCATATCGCCGACGACGCGCGGCTCATAGCCGATCCGCAGCACGACTATGCCGGCGACAATGGCGGCGAGCGTGCGCAGGAACGGTATCGGCCGCTGCAGCGAGATCCATGCGGTGCCGAGCGACATCAGCGAAAGCGCAATGGTCAGCCAGCCCTTTTCGAGCGCAAAGGTCAGCGCCAGCGCCATCGCGGCGAGTGCGCCGGTGGCGTACAGCGCGATCGAGACCTGCAATCCAGGCCGGTCCTCGCGCTTGGCAAGAAGTTCGGTCGCGGCGCCGAACGCGGCCGCCAGCAGCACGGCCAGAATGGCAAACGGGATCGAGCGATCGAGATGCGCGATGCGGGCATAGAGCGCGATCAAGAGCGCCAGCGGCGTGAACACGGCCGCGGCCGACCATACCACCGGGATCATGGCGCTGGCCGAGCGGCCCTGCGCCAGAAATCCGGCGACGCCGAATCCAGCGGCGAA
>CALROE020000219.1:0-6135 GCA_943369715.1 Bradyrhizobium ivorense | reverse complement strand
GCCGTTCGATCTGGTGGAAGCCGAATCCGAGCTGGTGGCGGGCTTCATGGTCGAATACGGCTCGACGCCGTATCTGCTGTTCATGCTCGGCGAGTACGTCGCGATTACCACGATGTGCGCGCTGGCGACGATCATGTTCCTCGGCGGCTGGCTGCCGCCGATCGACGTGGTGCCGTTCACCTGGGTTCCCGGGGTGATCTGGTTCACGCTCAAGGTATTTTTCATGTTCTTCCTGATTGCGATGGCGAAGGCGATCGTGCCGCGCTACCGCTACGATCAGTTGATGCGGCTCGGCTGGAAGGTGTTCCTGCCGCTGTCGCTGGCGATGGTGGTGATTGTGGCCGGCGTGCTGCATTTCGCCGGCATCGCGCCGAAATGAGGTCGCCATGAGTGTCAACATCAACGCTACGGCCCGCTCGCTCCTGCTGACGGAATTCGTCTCGGCGTTCTTTCTCGCCATGCGCTATTTCTTCAAGCCGAAGCCGACGCTGAACTATCCGTTCGAGAAGGGGCCGATCTCGCCGCGCTTTCGCGGCGAGCATGCGCTGCGCCGCTATCCCAATGGCGAGGAACGCTGCATCGCCTGCAAGCTGTGCGAGGCCATCTGTCCGGCGCAGGCGATCACGATCGAGGCCGGCCCGCGCCGCAACGACGGCACCCGCCGCACCGTGCGCTACGACATCGATATGGTGAAATGCATCTATTGCGGATTGTGCCAGGAGGCCTGTCCGGTCGATGCGATCGTCGAGGGACCGAATTTCGAATTCGCGACCGAGACCCGCGAGGAACTCTATTATGACAAGGCGAAATTGCTCGCCAATGGCGACCGCTGGGAGCGCGAGATTGCGAAATCCATCGAACTCGATTCGCCGTACCGGTGAGGTGAGGGCATGATCCTTCCAGCCCTGTTCTTCTATCTGTTCGCCGGCGTCTGTGTCGCCTCGGCGGTGATGGTGATTGTGTCGCGCAATCCCGTGCACTCCGTGCTGTTCCTGATCCTGGCCTTCGTCAACGCCTCCGGCCTGTTCATCCTGATGGGCGCCGAGTTCCTGGGGATGATCCTGGTCGTGGTCTATGTCGGCGCGGTCGCGGTGCTGTTCCTGTTCGTGATCATGATGCTCGACGTCGACTTCACCGAGCTGCGCGAGGGATTTCTGGAGTACCTGCCGTTCGGCCTGGTGATCGGCGCGATCTTCCTCGCCGAGCTGCTGCTGGTCGGTGGCGGCTGGGTCATCAATCCCGACGTCGCCAAATCGGTTACGTCGACGATCCCGGCCAATATCAGCAATACCGAGGCGCTCGGGCTCGTGCTCTACACCAAGTACATTCACTACTTCCAGATCGCCGGCATGGTGCTGCTGGTGGCGATGATCGGCGCCATCGTGCTGACGCTGCGCCACAAGGTCAGCGTCAAGCGGCAGGACATCAACGTGCAGAACGCGCGGACGCCGGAGCTCGCGATGAGCGTGCGCACGGTGGCGTCAGGGCAGGGGCTGCAGGACGCGGACGCGCCGGAGTGGGTGAAATGACCATCGGTCTCGGACATTACCTCTCGGTCGGCGCGATCCTGTTCACGCTCGGGATCCTCGGCATCTTTCTCAACCGCAAGAACATCATCGTCATCCTGATGTCGATCGAGCTGATCCTGCTCGCGGTCAATATCAACCTGGTGGCGTTCTCGACCTTCCTCGGCGACATCGTCGGGCAGGTGTTTGCGCTGCTGGTACTCACGGTGGCCGCGGCGGAAGCGGCGATCGGGCTTGCGGTGCTGGTGGTGTACTTCCGCAATCGCGGCTCGATTGCGGTCGAAGACGTCAATCTGATGAAGGGTTAACGCGCGAAATGATCCAGGCAATCGTCTTTCTGCCGCTGATCGGCGCTGTACTCGCTGGCCTGATCGCCATCTTCGGTGCGCATGCGCGCAATCCGAGCGGCGATGCGGTCGAGCATCACGATGACCATGGTCACGGCGCGCATGCGTCGGTTGCCCATGACGATCACGGCCATGACGACCATGGTCATGACGACCATCACGTGGCCGAGCCGCCGGCGTCGGGCTCGCGCGCGGCCGAACTGATCACGACCGGATTGCTGCTGGTGTCTGCCGCGCTGTCCTGGGTCGCTCTGGTCGACGTCGGCTTCATGCACCATGACGCGCGCATCGCGCTGTTCACCTGGATCAATTCCGGCGACCTGCAGATCGCATGGGCGCTGCGGGTCGATACGCTGACCGCCGTGATGCTGGTCGTGGTCAACACCGTGTCGTCGCTCGTGCACCTCTATTCCATCGGCTACATGGACGAGGATCCGCACCGGCCGCGGTTCTTTGCCTATCTGTCGCTGTTCACCTTCGCGATGCTGATGCTGGTGACCTCGGACAATCTGGTGCAGCTGTTCTTCGGCTGGGAGGGCGTCGGCCTCGCAAGCTACCTGCTGATCGGCTTCTGGTACCAGAAGCCGTCGGCCAACGCCGCCGCCATCAAGGCCTTCGTGGTCAACCGGGTCGGCGATTTCGGCTTTGCGCTCGGCATCTTCGCCATCTTCATGATGATCGGATCGACCGACTTCGAGACCATCTTCGCCGGCGCGCAGGGACTGACCGGCAAGAGCATCGACTTCTTCGGCTGGCATGCCGACGCGCTGACGCTGATCTGCCTGTTGCTGTTCATGGGCGCGATGGGCAAATCGGCCCAGTTCCTGCTGCACACCTGGCTGCCGGACGCCATGGAAGGTCCGACACCGGTCTCGGCGCTGATCCACGCCGCGACCATGGTCACCGCGGGTGTCTTCATGGTGGCGCGGCTGTCGCCGCTGTTCGAACTCGCGCCGAACGCGCAGGCCGCGGTGATGTTCTTCGGCGCCACCACGGCGTTCTTCGCCGCCACCGTCGGCCTCGTGCAGAACGACATCAAACGCATCGTGGCGTATTCGACCTGTTCGCAGCTCGGCTACATGTTCGTGGCGATGGGCGCGGGGGCCTATTCGGTCGGCATGTTCCATCTGTTCACGCACGCCTTCTTCAAGGCGCTGCTGTTCCTGGGCTCAGGCTCGGTGATCTATGCGATGCATCACGAGCAGGACATCCGCAACATGGGCGGGCTGAAGGACAAGATCCCCTTCACCTACATCGTGATGGTGATCGGCACGCTGGCGCTGACCGGATTCCCGCTCACCGCAGGCTATTTCTCCAAGGACGCGATCATCGAATCCGCGTTCGTCTCGCACAATCCGTTCGCCTTCTACGGCTTCCTGATGACCGTGATCGCGGCGGGCCTGACCTCGTTCTATTCATGGCGTCTGATCTTCAAGACCTTCCATGGCGAGCCGCACGATCAGAAGCACTATGAGGCCGCGCACGAGGCGCCGTTGTGGATGCTGGTCCCGATCGGCATTCTCGCCGCAGGATCGATCCTCGCCGGCTTCCCGTTCAAGGAGCTGTTCGCCGGCCACGGCGTGGCGGAATTCTTCCGCGACTCCGTGAAGATGCATCCCGGAATCATCGACGAGATGCACCACGTGCCGCAGGCCATCGCGTTCCTGCCGACGGTCATGATGGCATTGGGCTTCGTGGTGTCGTGGCTGTTCTATATCCGGCGGCCCTACCTTCCGGTGGAACTCGCCAACCAGCACCAGATGCTCTACCAGTTCCTGCTCAACAAATGGTACTTCGACGAACTCTACGATTTCATCTTCGTCCGGCCGACCAAGTGGCTCGGCCGCTTCCTGTGGAAGAAGGGCGACGGTTACGTCATCGACGGATTTGGTCCCGACGGCGTTTCGGCGCGGGTGCTCGATGTCACCCGTAATGTGGTGAAAATCCAGACCGGCTACCTCTATCACTACGCCTTCGCGATGCTGATCGGGGTCGCAGGTCTGATCACCTGGTTCATGTTCGGCGCGGGGGCCCATTGATGACTACCTGGCCCATTCTTTCGGTCGTCACCTTCCTGCCGGTGGTCGGCGCGCTGCTGATCTATCTCAGCCGCGGCGACGACGAAGCGGCGCGACGCAACGCGCGCTGGATCGCGCTGTGGACCACGCTGATCACCTTTGCGGTGTCACTGATCCTGGTGTGGCGCTTCGATGCCGCGCAGCCGGACTTTCAGTTCGTCGAGAAGGCGCAGTGGCTCGCCAGCGGCATCACCTATCACATGGGTGTCGACGGCATTTCGCTGCCGTTCGTGATCCTGACCACCGCCCTGATGCCGTTCTGCATCATCGCGAGCTGGAAATCGATCACCCAGCGGGTGGGCGAATACATGATGGCGTTCCTGCTTTTGGAAACGCTGATGATCGGCACCTTCTCCGCGCTCGATCTGGTGCTGTTCTATCTGTTCTTCGAGGGCGGCCTGATCCCGATGTTCCTGATCATCGGGGTGTGGGGCGGCCCGCGCCGGGTCTATGCCTCCTTCAAGTTCTTCCTCTACACGCTGCTCGGCTCGGTCCTGATGCTGCTGGCGATCATGGCGCTGTACTGGAACGCCGGCACCACGGACATTCCGACGCTGATGCACACGGCGGTGCCGCGCAATCTGCAGACCTGGGCGTGGCTGGCGTTCTTCGCCTCCTTCGCGGTCAAGATGCCGATGTGGCCGGTGCACACCTGGCTGCCGGACGCCCATGTCGAGGCGCCGACGGCGGGCTCGGTGGTGCTGGCCGCGATCCTCCTGAAGATGGGCGGCTACGGCTTCCTGCGCTTCTCGCTGCCGATGTTCCCGCTGGCCTCGCATGATTTCGCGCCGCTGATCTTCGGGATGTCGGTCATCGCCATCATCTACACCTCGCTGGTGGCGTTGATGCAGGAAGACATCAAGAAGCTGATCGCCTATTCGTCGGTCGCCCATATGGGCTTCGTCACCATGGGCATTTTCGCCGGCACCACCCAGGGCGTCGCCGGCGGTGTGTTCCAGATGGTGTCGCACGGCATCGTTTCGGGCGCGCTGTTCCTCTGCGTCGGCATCGTCTACGACCGCATGCATACCCGCGAGATCTCCGCCTATGGCGGCCTGGTCAACCGGATGCCGCTCTACGCCGTCGTGTTCATGGTGTTCACCATGGCCAATGTCGGTCTGCCCGGCACTTCCGGATTCGTCGGCGAGTTCCTGACGCTGATCGGAACCTTCAAGGTCTCGATCCCGACCGCGACCGCGGCGACGCTCGGCGTGATCCTGTCGGCGGCCTATGCGCTGTGGCTCTATCGCAAGGTCGTGTTCGGCAAGCTGACGAAACCGTCGCTGGCCAGCATCAAGGATCTCACGCTGCGCGAGAGCCTGACGCTGCTGCCGCTGGTGTTTCTCACCATCCTGTTCGGTGTCTATCCGAAGCCGGTGCTCGATATGTCGGCGGCCTCCGTGCAGCAACTCGTCAACAACTACAACACCGCGATCACTGCCGTGAAGGCAGCCGCGCTGCTGCAATAGCGGCAGCAGGTCAGGACAACGCCATGAGTTTTGAATCTGCAGGATATCAGTTGCTGCCCGTGCTGCCGGAGCTGGTGCTGGCGGTCGGCGCCATGGCGCTGCTGATGCTGGGAGCCTATGGCAAGGAGACGACCAGGCTCGTCACCGGCCTTTCGATTGGCCTGCTGGTGGTCGTGGGCGCGCTGGAGCTGATGCTGCCGGCGGGCAAGCTGACCACTTTCGGCGGCAGCTTCATCGTCGACGATTTTGCCCGTTTCCTGAAGATCCTGGCGCTGATCGGCTCGGCGACGACGCTGATCCTGTCCGCGGAGTTTCTGGCCGATCCGTCGCGGCGGATCTTCGAATATGCGATCCTGGTGCTGCTCTCGACGCTCGGCATGATGGTGCTGATCTCGGCCGGCGACCTGATCATGCTCTATCTCGGCCTCGAGCTGATGAGCCTCGCGCTCTACGTGGTTGCCGCCAGCAACCGCGACAACGCCAAATCCACCGAAGCCGGCCTGAAGTACTTCGTGCTCGGCGCGCTGTCGTCGGGCATGCTGCTGTACGGCGCCTCGCTGATCTACGGCTTCACCGGCACCGTCAGTTTCGCCGGGATCGCCACGGCCGCCAAGACCGGCAGCATCGGCATCGTGTTCGGGCTGGTGTTCCTGCTCGCAGGGCTTTGCTTCAAGGTCTCCGCGGTGCCGTTCCACATGTGGACGCCCGACGTCTA
>CALROE020000218.1:0-6153 GCA_943369715.1 Bradyrhizobium ivorense | reverse complement strand
GAAACGGTCGAGGGACTCGTGCTGGGCCTGCGTGGCGCCAATGCCGGGCAGCTCGTACGCGACGTCCGCCAGCGCCTGCAGGAGCTGCAGCCGTCGCTGCCGAAGAGCGTTTCCATCAACGTGTTCTACGACCGCAGCCGGCTGGTCGGCCGCGCCGTCGGAACCGTCGTCCGGGCGCTGGCCGAAGCCACGGTTCTGGTCATTGTGTTGCTGTTGCTGTTTCTCGGCAACTGGCGCGCCTCGCTGGTGATCGCCCTGAGCCTGCCGCTTGCGATCATGATCGCGCTGATCGTGATGCGCGCAGTCGGCATGTCGGCCAATCTGATGAGTCTCGGTGGATTAGCGATCGCCATCGGCATGCTGATCGACGCTCTTGTGGTCGTCGTCGAGAACATCGTGGGAAATCTCGGCAAGGATCGGGAGGGAAAGACGACGCCGCTCGTCCATATTGTGTTCCGGTCGGTCTGCGAGGTGCTGGAGCCGGTTTCAACGGGCGTGCTCATCATCATCATCGTTTTCGTGCCGTTGCTGGCGCTGCAGGGCCTCGAGGGAAAGCTGTTCATCCCGGTGGCGCTCGCCATCATCTTTGCGCTGGCCGCCTCGCTGGTGCTGGCGCTCACGGTCATTCCGGTGGCGACCTCGTTCCTGCTCAAGGCGGCCCCGCACCGGGAGCCCTGGCTGATCCGCATGGCCTCGCGCGGCTATGCGCCTGCGCTCGGCTGGGCGCTGGCCAATGAGCGCAAGGTGATGGTCGCGGCAGTGGCGGCGCTGGTTGCGGCGGGCTTTGCCTACACCCAGCTCGGCAAGACGTTCATGCCGACCATGGACGAAGGCGACATCATCGTCAGCGTCGAGGCGATTCCGTCGGTCAATCTCGACCAGGCAAATGCCATCAATACCAGGCTTCAGGCCGCCATTCTCGCGGACGTTCCCGACGTCGCGGGAATCGTCGCTCGAACCGGATCGGACGAACTCGGCCTCGACCCGATGGGACTCAATCAGACCGACACGTTTCTGGTGCTGAAGCCGCTGGAGCAGCGGAAGACGGCCGACAAAGCCGCCCTGATTCAGCAGCTGCGCAAAGTGCTCAATGACTTTCCCGGACTGTCGCTCGGTTTCACGCAACCGATCGACATGCGCGTCCAGGAGATGATCAGCGGGGTGCGCGGCGACGTCGCGGTGAAGATCTTCGGTCCCGACATCGGCAAGCTGAACGAGATCGCAAGCAGGCTGTCTGCGATCCTGTCCGGCATCGATGGCGCTGAGGATGTGTACACGACGCTGAACGAAGGCGCGCAGTATTACACGGTCGCGGTGAATCGGCTGGAGGCGGGTCGTCTCGGTCTGGCGGTGGATACGATCGCCGCCTCGCTCCGCACCCAGATCGAGGGCCGCACCATCGGCACCGCGCTGGAAGCGGGACGGCGCACCCCGATACTGCTTCGTGGCAGCGAGCAGACCCGCGAAGCGCCCACTTTGCTGCCCAACCTGCCCCTGACCCTTGCGTCGGGGCAGCATGTGGCGCTCTCCCAGGTCGCCCGCATTCATCGGGTCGATGGCCCCGTCAAGATAGACCGTGAAGACGGCGCCCGGATGAGCGTGGTGCGGACCAATGTTCGAGGACGCGACATGGTTGGTTTCGTCGAGGCTGCACAACAGAAGGTTGGCACCGAACTGGCGCTGCCGCAGGGGTATCGGCTCACCTGGGGCGGCCAGTTCGAGAACCAGCAGCGCGCCGCCGCGCGTCTGTCGATTGTCGTTCCGGTCGCCATTGGGCTTATCTTCGTGCTGCTCTTCACCACTTTCGGTTCGATCCGCCAGGCGCTGATGGTGCTGGTGAATATCCCCTTCGCTCTGATCGGCGGCGTGTTTGCGCTGGTCCTGACCGGCGAGTATCTGTCGGTTCCGGCGTCGGTCGGATTCATCGCGCTGTTAGGCATCGCGGTCCTGAACGGCGTCGTGCTGGTCTCCTACTTCAACCAGCTGCGCGCCCACGGTCTCCCGGAGGATCGCATTGTCGTGGAGGGCGCCAGGCGCCGGCTGCGGCCGGTGCTGATGACCGCAAGCATTACCGCGCTCGGACTCGTCCCGCTGCTGTTCGCGTCCGGTCCCGGATCGGAAATCCAGAAGCCGCTGGCCATCGTGGTGATCGGCGGGTTGCTGTCGTCGACGCTGCTGACCCTGATCCTTCTGCCGATCCTCTATCGCCGGTTCGGCGGAGTTGCGAAGGCGGTCAAATGACGAGCGAACCCGTATGCCTGATGTTGATCGCTGCTCGCAGCCTTCGCGAAGAGCTGTTCGACTATCTCAGCGAGCAGCGCGATCTGGTATCCGGTTTCAACGCGTCCGACGACGCCGGTCACGGGCCTGCGGTCCGGTTGCGGTCGACGGCCGAACAGGTGAAGGGTCACGCCGACGAGGTGCTGGTGCGGATCATTCTGGAAAGGCAGGATGCCGCGCAATTGCTCGCCCGGATCAGGACGGCGTTCGCGGGAACGAGACTGGTATACTGGATCATGCCGGTCACGGAATTCGGCGTGATCGGTGACGACGGGGATAAGGCCGCGGACTGAGTGGGACGCCCTTCGGGCCCAATTCTACAGCCTGCCGCCATCCACGATAAAACTTTGACTTGTCAGGCTAGAGGCGTCGTCCGAGGCCAGAAACAAGGTCATCCGCGCGCAGTCGGCCGGATAGAGCTTGTGCTTCAGGCATTGGCGCTCCATCAGGTTTTTTTCAGCCTCCGGCGTCAGCCAGAGGTCGATCTGGCGCTGGGTCATGATCCAGCCCGGGATCACGGCGTTGACGCGGATATTGTGGACGCCAAGGTCGCGCGCCAGGGATTTCGTCAGGCCCAGCACGCCCGCCTTCGCGGTTGAATAGATTGAAAGATTGGCCGTCGCGGTCATCCACGCGCTCGATGAATAATTGATGATCGCGCCGCCGCCGGCGGCCTTCATGTCGGGATAGATGGCCTGTGCCGCAAAGAACTGGTGCTTGAGGTTGACGGCAAGCCGATCGTCCCAGAATTCAGGCGTGACCTCGTCGATCGTGTGCCGCTGATCGTGGGCAGCGTTGTTCACCAGGATGGTGATGGGGCCGAGCGCCTGGCGCACCGCATCGATGGCCCGCTGCAGCGCGGCAATATCGGTGACGTCGCAATGTTCGTAATGCAGCGTGGCTTTCGGCCCGATATCGGCGATCAGCGCCCGGGCGGCGTCGTCGGCAATGTCGACGAAGCCGACCTTGCAGCCTTGCTCGGCAAAGTGCCGCACGATGGATTCGCCGATGCCGCTGGCGCCGCCGGAAATGAAAACCACTTTTTCCCTGAGACCTGGATAAATCGCATTGTTCACGGCAGCCCTCCTGAATGCGTGCATCCTAGAGCGCAGGAACCGGGGAAGTCACCTGAAGAAGAGGGCTCCTGTCCCACGGGTGCGACGAATACGCCTCCATCGACCGACTTTCTGCCACTTCCCGCCGGCCGCGGCTTCGACTAGGCTTGGCGCATAAGAATAAAGAAGGCCGCTCGCCGGCCAAGGGGAAGAACGCTTTGATCGGACAGGAGGGCCGGCGCATTGAGGTTGCGCGCAGCGGCGGTGAGGGCGTGCGTCGGCGGGTGCTGGCCGGCTCCTGGGTCGCGCTGTTGCTGGCGATCCTCGGCTTTCTGGTGATCTATCCGCTGCTCACGCTGCTGCTGGGCGCGCTGACCGACACCAATCCGGTAATCGATGGTTTCAGTCTCAGCCATCTGTCGATCGCCAATTTCCTCGTCGTGCTCGCCAACCCCAATGTGGCCGAGGCGCTGGTCAACACGTTGATCGCCTGTGGCGGCGGCACCCTGATCGCGGTCGTGATTGGTCTGGCGTTCTCCTGGATCGTGGTGCGCACCAACACGCCGTTCAAGGGATTCATCGCCGCCGCCAGCATCCTGCCGCTGTTCGCGCCGCCTTTGGTCGCGGGGGTGGCCTGGGCGATCCTCGGCTCGCCGAAGACCGGGCTGATCAACACCATGTTCAAATGGATGGGTTCCGACTGGCGGGTCGATTTCTATTCGATGTGGGGTCTGGTGTTCGTGTTCGGCATCTACTACGCGCCCTACGTCTACATGTTTACCTCCTCGGCGCTGCGCAACATGGATCCGAGCCTGGAAGAGGCCGCGGAAATCTCCGGCGCCAGCGCGTTGGCGACCGTGTTCACGGTGACATTTCCCTTGATCATGCCGGCGATCGTGTCCGGCATGCTGCTGTCCTTCATCGTCATGCTCGGCATCTACGGCATCCCCGCGGTATTGGGCGCGCCGACCAACATCAGCGTGCTGACCACCTATATCTTCAAACTCACCAACTGGTCGCCGCCGCTCTACAACACCGCCGCCGCGGTCGCGATCATCCTGATGGTGGTAACGGGCGCGCTGGTGTTCCTGCAGCAGCGGGTGCTGAGCGGGCGCAGCTACACCACCGTCGCCGGCAAGGCCTACCGCCCGCGCAATCTCGATCTCGGCCGGTGGCGCTGGTTCACCTTCGGCCTCGGCATGGTCTATCTCGTGGTGGTGGTGATCCTGCCGAGTCTCGCGCTGATCGTGGCGGCGTTCCGCAAATTCATGTTCATCCGCGACGCCGCCAGCCTGTTCGACATGCGGCAATACTCGCTGATGCACTTCCACAGCATCTTCGACAATCCGCTGACGCTGCGCTCGATCTGGAATGCGATCGAGGTCGGAATCATCACCGCGGTGGTCGGCGGCGCGCTGGCCTTTGCGATCGGCTACACCATCCATCGCACCAAGGTGGCGGGCCGCCGTTCGATCGACCTGATATCGACCCTGCCGGTGGCGATCCCCGGCCTCGTGGTCGGCGTCGCCTATCTCTGGGCCTGGATCGGGATTCCCGGCGGGCTCTACGGCACCATCTGGATTCTCGCGCTGGCCTTCATCGCGCGCTTCATGCCGGATACGGTGAAGGCGCTGTCGACCTCGTTCCTGCAGATCCACCGTGAACTGGAGGAAGCCGCCTGGGTCTGCGGCAAGGGCATGCTCGGCACCATCCGGACCATCGTGCTGCCGCTGGCGCGGCCGGGCGTGCTCGCGGCGATGACCTTGCTGTTCGTGCTGGCGATCCGCGAGCTCGGCTCGTCGCTGTTTCTCTACACCAGCAACACCATGGTGATGTCGGTGCTGCTGCTCGACTATTACGAAGGCGGCAATCTCGGCAAGACCGCCGCCTTCAGCCTGGTGCAGACGGTCTTGCTCGGCGTCCTCATCGGGGGCGCCAACTGGCTGTCGCGCGGGCAGGCGCAGGGCAGCGTCGCCCGCGCGGGATAATGGAAACCAAGGGAGGATCGGCCATGAAGAAAGACATCGTTGCCAGGATCGTTACCAAGTTCGCCACGCTGGCGGGTGCGGCCAGTCTAGGCCTCGCGCTGGGCGCGTTGCCGGCGCAGGCGCAGGAATTCGGCTCGCCCGAACTGATCGCGGCGGCGAAGAAGGAAGGCAAGCTGGTCTACTACACCGCGAATTTCGCCGAAGTCGAACAGCGGGTGATCAAGGAATTCCAGAAACGCTTTCCCGAGATCAAGATCGAGATGGTGCGCGCGCCCGGCGGCCAGCTCATCACCCGCGTCAAGACCGAGGCCGCCGCCGGCAAGCTGATCGCCGACGTGGTCGATCATTCCGACCGCGCGCTAATGCAGCCTTTGGCCGACATGTTCCAGGACTATGCGCCGCCGAATGCCGCCGACTACAATCCCGAAGCGCAGATCGCGCCGAACCTTTGGCCGCGTGCCACGCTGGTGTGGTCGATCGCCTACAATACCGAACTGGTCAAGAATCCGCCCAAGAGCTGGATGGATCTGACCAAGCCGGAATACGACAAGATGACCGGGCAGGTATTCGCCCGGTCCGGCGGCACCACCTGGACCCGCATCATGTTCGAGCGCCAGGTGCTGGGGGAGGACTATTGGAAGAAGCAGGCCTCGACCCATCCGATCCTCTATCCCTCGGGCGCGCCGATGTCGGACTCGATGGTGCGCGGCGAAGTCGCGATGGGGCCGCTGCTCTACAATGCGATCTACCCGAAGCAGAAGGACGGCGCGCCGATCAAGATTTTCTTCCCGCCCGAGGGCGCGCCGGTCAATCCCTATGCGACGGGGATT
>CALROE020000217.1:0-6182 GCA_943369715.1 Bradyrhizobium ivorense | reverse complement strand
AACTGCTCGCCAAAGATGTGTCAAGTTATCGAACAATTTTAAATAGGCGCAGGCGAGAGGGCAAACGGTGTGTTACGATGCACACAACAAAACGGGCCGGGATTTTCTCCAGGCTCTTCAAATTCGGTGCTTTTGACGATCGATTGTAGCGGTCAAACCGACCGCCTCGGTTGCGTCATCCACGACGCTGTCGGCGGGCGAGAAAGCAGAAAGGGGCAAGCCGGGATACCCTAGGGTTGGCTCATAGCCGCTGTTTTTTGTCTACGACGAACCCCGAGTTTCATATTCCTGTTGTGCACCACGATATTTCACGTCAAAGATTTGGTGATGTCGATGCGGACCCTTGATGTTGCTGCGGTTGCGCCTGCGCAGATAAGTCGTGCACGCAGCGATGCGCTCTTGCACATTCCCGGAAACGAAGGCTGGCCTCTCATCGGCCGCACGTTGCACATTCTTGCCGACCCGAAGGGCGAGGTCGAGCGAATGGCGGCGAAGCACGGTCGGGTTCATCGCACCCGCGTGCTTGGTGAAACCGGCATCGCGCTGCTTGGACCCGAAGCGAACGAATTCGTTCTGTGCGATCAGACCAAATTGTTCTCCTCTACCCATGGCTGGAGCGTCTTGCTCGACCAGTTGTTCCCGCGCGGGCTTTTGCTGCTTGATTTCGAAGAGCATCGCCTGCACCGGCGCACGATTTCGGTCGCATTCAAGGCCGAGGCAATGAAGTCCTATCTGGCAACGCTCGACGCGGGTATCGCGGCGCAGGCCGCGAGGTGGGGCAGCCAGCCGGGGCCGATGCTGGTATATCCGGCGGTGAAGCAGATGACGTTCGATCTGGCGGCGGCTTCATTTCTCGGTCCGGATACCGGCCGCCAGATCAACGACGTCAAACGGGCCATCAGCGACATGGTCGAAGCCGCCCTGGCTCCCATTCGAAAGCCATGGCCGGGCACCAAGATGGCGCGGGGCCTCAAGGGCCGCGCACATATCATGGGCTATTTCTCCACGGAAGTGTCCAGGCGCCGCTCCCTCAGCGGTGAAGATCTGTTCTCGCAGCTATGCCGCGCCACCCACGAAAATGGCGACCTGCTATCCACCCGGGAAATCATCGATCATATGGGTTTCCTGATGACGGCGGCGTATGAAACCCTGACTTCATCGCTGACTACGTTCGTCTATTTTCTTGCGGTGAATCCGCAATGGCAAGCGGCGTTGCGCGATGAAGTCACTTCGCTCGGAATGTCTCCCGGGCAGCCGCTTCCCTACGAAAAGCTGGCTTCGTTGACCCAGACCGAAATGGCCTTCAAGGAAGCCATGCGGCTGAAGCCGCCGGTGCCCTCGATTGCCCGCCGCGCGACACGCGACTTTGCATTCGGTGGTTACGCATTTCCCGCCGGAACCCTGATCGGACTAAATCCGCTCTATACCCACCACATGCCCGATCACTGGCCCGAGCCGGACCGGTTCGATCCGATGCGATTTACCGACGCGGCGCAGCGAGAGCGGCATCGCTACGCCTACGTGCCGTTTGGCGGCGGCGCACACATGTGTCTGGGGATGCATTTTGCGTACATGCAGGCCAAGTGCTTTGCGCGACATTTCCTGCAGAATCTGACGGTGTCACTCGAACCCGGCTATCGGCCGGTTTGGCAGATGTGGCCAATCCCAAAACCGAAAGACGGGTTACGGGTCAATCTCGGGCGGGTCGGCTGAGCGGAAGGCGAGCAAGCAAACATGATCCGAATGCCTGCTGGCCGCTCAAAGCGTCGGCTTCGACTCCGTGTCAGCCGGGCAACCTGGAATTTGCAGGGATATGTCATACGTCTCTGAAGCAGAGACTGCCGACCGCGCCCCTCAACAACAGATCATTTCAAGTCTGGATTCGGGCAGAGCATATGCAGGCCTATGTAGATATGGCCATTGTGCGCGAACGTTCTGACATACAAATCGTGGGTCGCGTCGATATTATCGCCGACCTTCAGCCTCATCGGCATCGGCGCTGCCGATCTGAAGTTGGCGGAAATAATTTCAGTGAGGCGGTTCTGGATCGACTCCGGTATTCCTCCCGCGTGCGTTTCCCAGTTGGAATACTCGCTAGCTTGGGGGGTCGTGAGTTTAACAAATTTGCCAAAGGAATAAGCGCCATGCTGCTGCTCCAGCGCCCTGAATTTCGCCGCCGTCGCTGCGACGTTTTCGGGGCTGCTCAGTTCATTCATCAATGCTTCAAATTTTCCGCCATAAACGATAGTCATCTTTTGCTCCATTAATAGGCGGCGAAAATATGCCGCGGTTGCAAAATGTCATCAGTCCGAAAAACTAGAGAACACTGCCTTAGCGCGCTCCAGTTGAACAGTCATTTTTGACTTGTCAAACAGTTCGATCGCCTGGGACAGTTCCTGCTTTGCCTCGGACTTCCTGCCTGAAGCGACCAAAAGGCGGGCCAGCGCTCCCTTTGCCAACCCCAGCAACGGTCTGGTCCCGAGCCGGGTCATGATTTCGATTGCCCGCCCAAGTTGGGCGATTGCGTCAGCCATGGCTGATGGACCTTGAAGGGACAATATGCTGGCCTCTGAAAAATAAGCGAGAGCTTCGACCGCCTGATAGCCTTTCTGCTTCGCTCCGGCATGGCAAGCCCGTGCGACTTCCAGTCCACGGGGAATGTCGCCAAGCTGCGCATACGCGGAAGCCAGATATGCAGAGACGAGCAAGATACTTGTCGAATGACCGAGCTCTTCAGCTTCGGCCTTTGCCTCAACGAGGATGTCTCTTGCCTTCGCTGTTTGCCCTCGCTGCAGGTAGAGATTTCCGAGCGCGCACAGCACCAAGGGTAAAAATAGCCGGACCTCGTTTTCGCGTGATAGGAATGCGGCCTCCTCCAAGACTTCTGCCGCCTCCTCGAGGTGACCATGACTCATTTGCACGATGCCGCGACCATAATCCGCCGCGATGATATCATAAGGTCGGCCGTTCTTTTCGGCGAAATCACTTGCCTGCCGGGAGCACCGCACAGCATCGTCGTATTCGCCGATTGACGCGTAGACAATGGCTTTCATCATATGACAGAGCACCAGAAGGCTTGATGCCGTGGTTTCGGGCGGGACGTTTTCCGGTGCGTTGGCCAGCCGCGCAACGGCCTGATTTAAGAGCCGCTCCGCGTCGTGAAATCGGCCGGCGACAAAATAAGCCTGCCCGAGCAAATACTCAGCGTAGCAAAGCCATGGAGTGTCGACCAAGGTGTTGGCCAGTGCGACAGCCTCCTCTCCCGCCGTTATGGCTTCAAACGGCGTAGCATAAAAATTCAGCGCACCTGTCCGGATCGTGATCGATGCCAACCGTCTGCCTTCATCGCCGATTTCCTCAGAACGCGCTTCCGCATCGCGACACAGTTCAAGCCATTCCGCCGTTCTTCCGAATGGAGAAAACGTCATTCGAGCTTCGATACGCAAATCTATCGCACGTTGCTCGCGCGCTATTGACGGGGGTAGTTTGTCAACCGCATCGATCGCGATTTCCATGTAACCGGTAGCATCGCGAAACGCCGATCTGGTCAGCGCCTTCCGCGATGCGATCTGCCCGTAGTGGCTGGCCTTCACCCAATCCTGCGCCTTGACCGCGTGATAACATAACGCTTCAGCAACTTCCTCTTCGCGACCACGGGAGCTGGCTTCCAGCGCGGCCAAGATCCGGCGGTGCAGCTCCTCGCGCTGCGGGCGGAGGATCGAATCGTAGGCAACCTCGCGAATGAGATCGTGCGCGAATTCGTATTCCGGGGCGGCAAGCCACCGCGACTCGACCAGAAAATCCAGAATTTCCAGCGACCAAAGACGGCTCTGCAGCTCGGCTGCCGGCATGCCGGTCACGGCTGTCAGCAAGGGAGGCGGGATGCGCGGTCCGACAACGGAAGCGAGTTGGAGAAGCGCCTTGTCCTCCTTCGGCAGGCGATCGATGCGTGACGCAATGACCCCCTGCACGGTTGGCGGAATTTCGAGCGCCTCCCACGAGGTTCTGGCGGCAAACCGGCCGGGGTCGGCGTCGAGGACGCCACGATTGAGGAGTTGCCGCGCCACCTCCTCGATGAAAAGCGGAACCTGGCCGGTGTGGCGAAGGATCTGAGCCTTGAGCGCGTCGAGCTCCGGCCCGGCGCCGAGCAGGTCGTCAAGCAGGGCGTTTGCCGAGGAGATATCGAGCGACCGCAGCCAGATCCGGCGCACGTTCAGCCGGGCCAGCCATCCCGGCGTGTCTTCCGTCCGCCACGTCAGCAGCACCAGGAGCGGATGGCCCGCCGTCAGCGACATCAGAGCCTCGATCGCGATTTCGCTTTGGCCATCGATCCAGTGAAGATCCTCGAGAAGCAGGATGGTTGGCCGCGTCGCGATCACCCTGCCGATCGCATTGCGGACGGCATCGATGATCGCGCGGCGCCGTAACAGCGGTTCGAGATCGTTCCAGCGGCTGTCGGTGACCGGCTGGTCCAGAACCGAGCAAAGCGCGGCCGGCCAGAGGTCGGAATGCGCGGGCGCGGGCCCTTCGGGCAGGTCGGATTGATCTGCCGGCCTGGCATTGCCGGCCTGCAGCGCGCTCTGGAGCAGCTTCTTCAGCAATCCATACGGCACCGCCTGCTCCAGCGGGTTGCCTTCCGCCTCCAGCACCTGCCAGTTCTTCTCCCGCAGCGCGCCGACGAACTCATGAGCGATTCGGGATTTTCCGATGCCGGCCGTACCCACCAGCGCGACGATCTGTCCGGACGAACCGGCCTCCCGCGCCGCCCGCTCGAGCAGGGAAATCTCTTCGGCCCGTCCGACAAACGACGAAAGCCCTTTGGTCGAGCGGGCGCGCCAGCGGGTAAGCCCGCTGATTTCGACAAGTTCGTAGCAGGGAACAAGCGCGGAAAACCCCTCCAGCCGCCTCGCGGGTAGCGCGTTGAATGTCATCAGGCCGGCGGCCAGGCTCTGGCAGGATTCCGAGACCAGGATTTGCCCGGCTTGCGCGGCATTTTCGAGCCGCTTGACCAGATGGACCGCAGGCCCCCCCGCTTCATAGATCGAGGAGAAGTCGGCCTCGATCACATGGGCGACGACATAGCCGGAATGAACCCCGACCCGGACCAAAAGCGCCGGATCGTTCAACAGCTTGATCCGGCGAACCAGTTCGACCGCCGCGTGACAGGCCATGACGGCGTGATTGTCGTCGGCATGCGGGGCGCCAAAAAGCGCGATCAGCCCGTCACCGCCTTCCTTGCTGACGATGCCGCGATTGCGGCGAACGGCGGTGCGCATCGCAATCAGCGCCGGCTCGAGCCGGGAAATCGCCGCCTCAGGGTCCAGCTCCGAGATCAAATCGGTCGAGCGCTGCAGATCAGCGCAGAGCACCGTGAGATATTTCCGCTCGCCGGCGATGCGGCCGCGAACTTCGGGAGCTGCTGGAGGGTGTTCGGGGACGACCGCACCGCAGGACGAGCAATACACGTCGCCGGCTTTCAGGGTCGACTGACAAACCTGACAACGCACCTCGGCTCCTTCCATCCACCCGAAATTCAGATTAGCGAAAGATCATGGCGGAACAAGCATTTGCAGCGGCATTATGCGCATGACGGAGGCGCGGGCAAGCAAAGCGCCGGATGGGACTTTGGGACTGGCGTGACCGGGCGACGATTTTTGGCGGAGCCAACTGTCGCCAGTAGTAGCGGACCACAGATGGCGCATCCACAGGGTGCGACGCGGCACCGAACCCCGCCGTGAATCGGTCCGCGCGCAAGACGCACAATTCTATCGCGGCCGCGGCGGCCGTCGGCAACATGCTACTGAGCGAATCCAGGACCGACCGCCGGCTGGTGATCGCGGCCGGCGGTCCTATTCCCTGGCGATCCCCATTTCCTTGATCACGCGCGCATACTTGGCGAACTGATCTCGCGTCATGACCCGCAGTTCCTCGGCGGAGCTGCCGCGCACAGCAAAACCCAATTCCTCGAGCTTGCGGCGAACCTCGGGATCGCCAACCGCTTTCAGCACTTCAGCGTTGAGCCGGGCGATGATCTCCCTAGTACCCGGAATCATAAGTCACTGAGACGGCGTCCTTTGACACGGCGCTGGTGGACTTTGGATTTTGTCCAGACGAACGGCTCGGCATCTTTGTTGTAGGCTTTGATGAACGCATTGATGTGCTGTTTGAGTTGTTCGACCGAG
>CALROE020000216.1:0-6182 GCA_943369715.1 Bradyrhizobium ivorense | reverse complement strand
GGCTCCGGCAAGGGTACCCCGGAATTGTGGGTCGCCAGGGTCAAGCCCGGCCGGCTGATTTTCGAGATCGACGGCGTCACCATCCAGACCGCGAAAGAAGCGCTGTCGCTGGCCGCCGCCAAACTGCCGATCAAGACGCGCTTCGTTGCGCGCATTGCGGAATAGGATGTGATCATGGCCGAGATGAAAACCGCCGATGTTCGTGCGATGAGCCCCGATCAGATGGACGACGCCGTCCTCAATCTGAAGAAGGAGCGCTTCAACCTGCGCTTCCAGCGCGCCACCGGGCAGCTGGAGAACACTTCGCGGCTGCGTGAAGCCCGCCGCGACATCGCCCGTATCAAGACCATCGCCGCGCAGAAGCGCGACGCGAAGAAGTAAGGGGCCGACATGCCGAAACGTACGCTTCAGGGTGTGGTCGTCAGCGACAAGCAAGCCAAGACGGTTGTGGTGCGCGTCGATCGGCGCTTTACCCATCCGATCTACAAGAAGACGATTCGCCGCTCGAAAAATTACCACGCGCACGACGAGAACAACGAGTTCAAGCCGGGCGACCAGGTGTGGATCGAGGAGAGCAAGCCGATCTCGAAGTTGAAGCGCTGGACTGTGGTCCGGGGTGAGCAGAAGAAAACGGCCTGAGTTCAGCGGCTTAGCCGCAAGACTTCAGGAAAATTTTAAGCGCGGATAAGCGCATCAGAAAGAGGACGAGGTGCATCAATGATTCAGATGCAGACCAACCTCGACGTGGCCGATAATTCCGGCGCACGCCGTGTCATGTGCATCAAGGTGATTGGGGGCTCCAAGCGCCGCTATGCCACCGTGGGTGACGTTATTGTCGTGTCGATCAAGGAAGCAATTCCGCGCGGCAAGGTGAAGAAGGGCGACGTGATGAAGGCCGTCGTGGTGCGGGTCCGCAAGGACATCCGCCGCGCCGATGGCTCCGTCATCCGCTTCGACCGCAACGCCGCCGTGCTGATCAACAATCAGTCCGAGCCGATCGGCACCCGCATCTTCGGGCCGGTGCCGCGCGAACTGCGCGCCAAGAACCACATGAAGATCATTTCGCTCGCGCCGGAGGTGCTGTGATGGCTGCCAAGATCCGGAAGGGCGACAAGGTCATCGTGCTGAGCGGCCGCGACAAGGGTCGCACCGGCGAGGTGTTCGAGGTGCGTCCCGACGCCAACAAGGCGCTGGTGCGCGGCATCAACATGATCAAGCGTCACCAGAAGCAGACCCAGGCCCAGGAGGGCGGCATCATCCAGAAGGAGTCGCCGATCCACCTGTCCAACATCGCGATCGTCGGCAAGGACGGCAAGCCGACCCGCGTGGGTTTCAAGATTCAGGCCGATGGCAAGAAAGTACGTATTGCCAAGAGCTCAGGAGCAGAGATCGATGGCTGAGACCGCTTACGTTCCGCGTTTACGCGAACAGTTCGACAAGGAAATCCGCGGCAAGCTGACCGAGCAGTTCGGCTATGCCAACGTCATGCAGGTGCCGCGCCTGGACAAGGTCGTGCTCAACATGGGCATCGGCGAGGCGGTCAACGATCGCAAGAAGGCGGAGCTTGCTGCCGCCGATCTCGCGCTGATCGCCGGCCAGAAGCCGATCGTGACCTATTCGCGCGTCGCCATCGCGACCTTCAAGCTGCGTGAAAACCAGCCGATCGGCGCCAAGGTCACGCTGCGCAAGGCCAAGATGTATGAGTTCATCGACCGCCTGATCAACGTGGCCCTGCCGCGCGTGCGGGATTTTCGTGGCCTCAACCCGAAGAGCTTCGATGGCCGCGGCAACTACTCGCTCGGCATCAAGGAGCACATCATTTTCCCCGAAATCGACTTCGACAAGATGGGGGAGACATGGGGCATGGACGTCACGGTTTGCACCACGGCGCCGACCGATGATGAAGCGCGTGCCTTGTTGACCGCATTCAATTTCCCGTTCCGGCAGTGAGAAGCTGACAAGCCTCTCAAACGCGGAAACCCAGGAGCCAAGCATGGCAAAGAAAAGTTCGATCGAGAAGAACAACCGCCGCAAGCGGATGACCAAGAATGCAGCGCCCCGGCGCGCGAAGCTCAAGGCCATCATCGCCGACAAGAAGAAGCCGATGGAAGAGCGCTTCGCGGCGACGCTGAAGCTCGCCGAGATGCCGCGCAATTCGTCGGCGACCCGGATCCGCAATCGCTGCGAAATGACCGGCCGTCCGCGTTCGGTCTATCGCAAGAACAAGCTCAGCCGCATCGCGCTGCGTGAACTCGGGTCCAAGGGCCTGGTTCCCGGGCTCGTGAAGTCGAGCTGGTAAGGGGGTCGGAACATGTCAACGCACGATCCTATCAGCGATCTCATCACCCGCATCCGCAACGCACAGATGCGCGCCAAGCCCAAGGTTTCGACCCCGGGCTCCAAGATGCGCGCCAACGTGCTCGAGGTCCTCAAGAGCGAGGGCTACATCCGCGGCTACGCCAGCGTCGAGCACGCGTCCGGCCGCAGCGAGCTCGAGATCGAGCTGAAATATTTCGATGGCGAGCCGGTCATTCGCGAAATCGAGCGGGTATCGAAGCCGGGGCGGCGTGTTTATGCCTCGGTCAAGAACCTGCCGCGCGTCAACAACGGTCTCGGCATTTCCGTGTTATCGACGCCGAAGGGAATCATGGCTGACCACGAAGCGCGCGAAGCGAACGTGGGCGGCGAAATTCTCTTCACGGTGTTCTGAGGAAGGAATCACTATGTCACGTATCGGCAAGAAGCCTGTGACGGTTCCGTCGGGTGTTACCGCGACCGTCGAGGGCCAGACCGTCAAGATGAAGGGGCCGAAGGGCCAGCTTCAGTTCATCGTGCACGACGACGTCGAAGTGAAGTTCGAGAATGGCGAAGTCAAGGTTGCGCCCAGGATCAAGACCAACCGGGCGCAGGCGATGTACGGCACCGCGCGCGCCCAGGTCGCCAACCTGGTCGAGGGCGTCACCAAGGGTTTCGAGAAGAAGCTCGAGATCACCGGCGTCGGCTATCGCGCGGCACTGCAGGGCAAGAACCTGCAGCTCGCGCTCGGCTACAGCCACGACGTCGTTTATGCGATCCCGGAAGGCATTGCCATTACGGTGCCGAAGCCGACCGAGATCATCATCGCCGGCAACGATTCCCAGCGCGTCGGTCAGGTCGCCGCCGAGATTCGCAGCTATCGGCCGCCGGAGCCCTACAAGGGCAAGGGTGTGAAATATTCCAACGAGTTTATCTTCCGCAAGGAAGGCAAGAAGAAGTAACGGAGCCGGCCATGTCGAGACTCAAGATCACGAACGACCGGCGCAAGAAACGCGTGCGGTTGTCGCTGCGCCGCACCGCCAGCGGCCGTCCGCGGCTGTCGGTATTCCGCTCGTCGAAGCACATCTACGCGCAGGTCATCGACGACCTGAAGGGCGAGACGCTGGCATCGGCGTCGTCGCTGGAGAAGGCGATGCGCGACACCGGCAACACCGGCGCCAACATCGACGCGGCGAAGGCCGTCGGCAAATTGCTGGCGGAGCGCGCCGTGAAGAACGGCGTCACCGAGGTGGTGTTCGACCGCGGCGGGTATCTCTATCATGGTCGCGTCAAGGCGCTTGCGGATGCGGCGCGTGAAAGCGGCTTGAGCTTCTAAGTTTTGGTTTGAACGGACACAGGGTCGGGAGCGCAAGCTCCTCAAGGATTGGAAAACACCATGGCAGGTGAACGCGAGCGCGGTGGCGGCCACAGGGGCGGCCGGGAAGAGCGTGACAGCGAATTCGTCGACAAGCTCGTCCACATCAATCGTGTGGCGAAGGTCGTCAAGGGCGGCAAGCGCTTCGGTTTTGCGGCGCTGGTCGTGATCGGCGACCAAAAGGGCCGGGTCGGATTCGGCCACGGCAAGGCGCGCGAAGTTCCCGAGGCGATCCGCAAGGCGACCGAGTCGGCCAAGCGCAACCTGACGCGCGTCGCATTGCGCGAGGGCCGTACGCTGCATCACGACATCGCCGGCCGTCACGGCGCGGGCAGGGTCTATCTGCGCGCGGCGCCGGCGGGTACCGGCATCATCGCGGGCGGTCCGATGCGCGCGGTGTTCGAGAGCCTCGGCGTCCAGGACGTGGTGGCGAAGTCGATCGGTTCGTCGAACCCCTACAACATGGTTCGCGCCACCTTCGACGCGCTGAAGCATCAGGATTCGCCGCGTTCGGTTGCGGCGCGCCGCAACATCAAGGTGTCCACGCTGCAGTCGCGCCGTGTCGGCGGCGACGCTGAAGTGGTCGCCGAATAACAACACGCGCGTCTGACGCGATTTTCGGAGTTATTGTCATGGCCAAGGCCGCAAAGATGATCAAGGTCGAGCAGACCGGCAGCGCAATCCGCCGCCATCACTCGCAGCGCGCGACGCTGATCGGCCTCAACCTCAACAAGATCGGCCGGGTCACCGAGCTGGAGGATACTCCTGCGGTTCGCGGCATGATCGCCAAGGTTCAGCATCTCGTCCGCGTCGTCGACGAGAAATAGTTCACGTCGTCCCGAGGCGGCCGCCAGCGCGGCCCTCGCGGGATGACAACCATCGCCCTTCGAGGCTGACGCGCCTCAGGACGATGGCAGGTAAGAAGGAAGCGAACGATGAAACTCAATGATATCGCCGACAAGAACGGCTCGCGCAAATCGCGCATGCGGGTCGGGCGGGGCATCGGTTCAGGCAAGGGCAAGACTGCGGGCCGCGGCGGCAAGGGCCAGACCGCGCGTTCGGGCGTGCGCATCAAGGGCTTCGAAGGCGGCCAGATGCCGATCCATCGCCGCCTGCCGAAGCGCGGCTTCAACAACATCTTCCGGCTCGATTTCGCCGAGATCAATCTCGACCGGCTGCAGGACGCGATCGACGCCAAGCTGATCGACGTCAACGAGACCATCACGGTCGAATCGCTGGTCAAGGCCAAGGTCGTGCGCCGCCCCAAGGCCGGCGTCCGGCTGCTCGGCCGCGGTGAAATCAAGGCCAAGCTGAACATCGAGGTGCACGGCGCTTCGAAGACGGCCATCGCGGCGATCGAGAAGGCGGGCGGCACGGTGAAAATCCTGGCGCCGGCAAAGAAGGACGAAGGCGAGGCGGCGTAACATCTGCGTCATCGCCCGCGCGAGCGGGCGGTCCGGCATGCCGAGACGGTAGATTTTTCGAAAGCCGAGCACCAAATTGATGTCCGGCGTCTGCTGAACGTCCCGCCTTCGGAGGGATGACGGCATACGGGGCGCGGGAGAAAGCCAAACATGGTCTCAGCAGCGGAACAACTTGCGGCAAACCTGAACTTCTCGGCGCTCGGTAAAGCCGAAGAACTGAAGAAGCGCATCTGGTTCACACTGGGTGCGCTGCTTGTTTATCGGCTCGGTACCTACATCCCGCTGCCCGGCATCGATCCCAACATCTGGGAGCAGGTGTTCAAGTCGCAGGCCGGCGGTATCCTCGGCATGTTCAACATGTTCGCCGGCGGCGGCATCAACCGCATGGCGATCTTCGCGCTGAACATCATGCCGTACATCTCGGCATCGATCATCATCCAGCTGTTGACCACGGTGTCGCCGAAGCTCGAAGCCCTGAAGAAGGAAGGCGAGGCCGGCCGCAAGACGCTGAACCAGTACACCCGCTATCTCACGGTGATCCTGGCCGCGTTCCAGTCCTACGGCATCGCCATCGGCCTTCAGGGCGCCGGCAATGTCGTCAGCGAACCCGGCATGTTCTTCCTGATCTCGACCTCGGTGACGCTCACCGGCGGCACCATGTTCCTGATGTGGCTCGGCGAGCAGATCACCTCGCGCGGCATCGGCAACGGCATCTCGCTGATCATTCTGGCCGGCATCGTCGCGGAATTGCCCTCGGCGCTCGCCAGCATGCTGGAGCTGGGACGCCAGGGCGCGCTGTCCACCCCGCTCATCCTGATCGTCATCATCATGTCGGTGGTGGTGATCGCCTTCATCGTGTTCATGGAGCGCGCGCAGCGACGGCTGCTGATCCAGTATCCGAAGCGCCAGGTCGGCAACAAGATGTTCGAGGGCCAGTCCTCGCATCTGCCGCTCAAGCTCAATACCTCGGGCGTGATTCCGCCGATCTTCGCTTCCTCGCTGCTGCTGCTGCCGACCACGGTTGCCAATTTCAATGCCGGCAGCGGGCCGGAATGGTTTCAGTGGCTGAACACGCAGCTCAGCCATGG
>CALROE020000215.1:0-6187 GCA_943369715.1 Bradyrhizobium ivorense | reverse complement strand
GTTCGTGTCGTTGCCCCGGCTTGATGCACGGTTGCACCCGCGGCATGGAGGATAACGAAATTTGCTCGGGCCGTTATATTTCGGATGGACCGTTTGCGGGAGAATCCGGGATTTTTTTGACGACCGTATCCGTCGCGCTGAGCAGGCGTCCATCCTGCGATCGAAGCTCAAGTTTGCGCACCGGCAGACCGAGCTTGCGATCAACCAGAAGGACATGGCCCTCGTCGGGCGAGAAGAAAAAGCCTTCGCCCCACTGCCGCAGCGCAACGAGCACGGGGAAAATTCCGCGTCCCTTCTCGGTCAATACATATTCATGGTGCGCGCTGCCATCCGCTGCCGGGACAGCGTCAAGGATACCGTGCTCAACGAGATTGCGCAGCCGTGCCGACAATATGTTCTTGGCCAAACCCAGATTCCTCTGGAATTCGCCGAAGCGACGCAGCCCGTCGAACGCGTCACGGATGATGAGCATCGACCACCAGTCGCCGATCGCATCCAGCGGCCGTGCGACCGGGCACTTCGCCCGCCTGTGACTGGTTCGTTTGACCATCCGGTCTTGCCTCCTGTCTTGACAGCGATCCACATCGCTCGGTCCCGGCCGCCGTCGGCTTAGGTCCCAGAATGGTTTCAAGTAGAAACTAACTATAGATCGATGTTCCGGGTTATCAAGAAAAATAAGGAGAATTTGTAACAAATTTAGCCGAAATCAACGCTCTTATGAGTCGCAAGTTAAAACTATCTGAGTTATGGATTTATATGGTTTTAAGTTAAAACTATATAGGAGGAGCGCGATGCGGGCGTTAAGCGCAATCAGAGCCTTCGAAGATGCGATGGCCGCCTGGCGACAGGACCTTCACATGCATCCCGAGATCGGCTTTGAGGAGCATCGTACCTCCGACCTTGTTGCGCGGACGCTTGCCGGTTTTGGTTTCGAGGTTCATCGCAACATCGCAAAAACCGGTGTCGTCGGTCGTATGGCGAACGGAGAGTCCGGGCGCTCGATCGGTCTTCGCGCTGATATGGACGCGCTTCCAATCGAGGAAATTAACCAGTTCAGCCATCGCTCGACCGTCAAGGGCCGCATGCATGCCTGCGGGCATGATGGCCATGTGGCGAGTCTGCTCGGCGCCGCGCGATACCTTTCCGAAACGCGCCGGTTCAACGGTGTTGTCAATCTCATCTTCCAGCCGGCCGAAGAAGGTGTGGGCGGCGCCAGGGCGATGCTGGCGGACGGCTTGTTCGAGCGCTTCCCGTGCGATGCAGTGTTCGGCCTCCATAACGAGCCGATGCTTCCGATAGGAAAATTCGCCATTCGTCCAGGTCCCATGTTGGCCGGAGGCGCCTTTTTCGACATCGTGGTGACGGGCAGGGGCTCGCACGCCGGCCATCCCGAGCACAGCGTCGATCCGGTGCTGACCGCCTGTCACATCGTCACGGCGTTGCAATCCATCCCGGCGCGCAATGTCGGTGCGGTCGATGCGGCGGTCATCAGCGTGACCCGGATCGAGGGCGGCGACGCCTACAATGTCGTGCCCGATCGGGCCGCCATTCGGGGCACGGCCCGCTGGTTCAAGCCGGAGATCCTCGACATCATCGAGACCAACATGCGGCGCTTGGCGGCCAATATCGCCGAAGCTTTTGGTGCGACCGCCGAGGTCGATTTCCGCGTGATCTTTGTACCACTGGTCAACGCGGCTGATGAAACGGCGTTCGTCGCCGACGTGGCGGCGGAAATTGCCGGCGAAGCCAACGTCAACCGGGAGCGTGATCTGATCATGGCCTCCGAGGACTTTGCGTTCATGCTCGAGAAGGTGCCGGGCGCCTACATTCACATCGGCAACGGCGACAGCGCCAAGCTGCACAATCCGACTTACGACTTCAACGACAGGGGGCTGCCCTATGCGGCCGCGCTGTATGCGACGCTGGTGGAACGCCGGCTCGCCACCGACCGGCCGGGCGCCGGCCCCTGACATTAAATCCTGGAGAGTCATCGTGCCCTATCTGCAAATCGACGTACCGAACCGCTATCCGCTGGCGCAGAAGCAGCGGCTGGCGAAACGCCTGGGCGAGATCTACGCGGAAATCATGCAGGCCAGCGTCAGGCGAATTTCGATCGCGGTTCGTGAATTGGCCGATGGAGGGATCTGGCGGTGCACCGAAGGCGCCCCCTATCAGGCAGCCTTGCTGATGTGCGACATACGCCGCGGCCGTCCGGCCGAGCAGAGAGCCCGGCTGGCGCAAGCACTCATTGATGCCTGCGTCGAGATTCTCGGGCTGCGGGTCGACCAGATCAACGTCGAGTTCACCCAACACACCGGCGATGAAATGTTTCACCCCCTGCTTGGCGGCCTCAGCGATGACTGGGCCACAGGTGAAGTATGAACAGCGATCATGCCGGTATTCGCGCGCAGCGCGGCGCACTGGTCAGCGGCAAAACGAGCAGCCTTGAGCTGATCGAGAATTGCCTGTCGAGAATATCGGATCCGGACGGTGAGGGCCGGCGTACATTCATCAAGGTTTGGGCTGATCAGGCGCGCGCGGTCGCACATGCCCAGGACGATTTGAGACGCGCGGGCTATGCGATGTCTTCAGTTGCCGGCATTCCGATCTCGATCAAGGACCTGTTCGATGTCGAAGGCGAAATCACCCTCGCCGGCACCAGGGCATTGGATGACGCGGCTCCGGCTGCAGCGGACGCGCCTGTGGTCACGCGTCTGAAGGCTGCCGGTGCGGCTCTTGTCGGTCGCACCAACATGACCCAGTTCGCGTTCTCTGCGGTCGGCATCAATCCGCATTTCGGCACACCCGGAAACCCGTGGGACCGAAGCCGCATTCCCGGGGGATCGTCATCGGGCGCGGCGGTTTCGGTGGCAGACGGCATGGCGACGGCCGCGATCGGATCGGACACGGTGGGCTCGATACGGGTGCCGGCAGCGCTGTGCGGCATTGTCGGCTTCAAGCCGACCCAACGCAAGGTTCCGCGCACGGGTGCGATTCCCCTGTCGACCACCCTCGACTCGATCGGCCCGCTGGCCCGGACGGTGGAAGACTGTGCATTGGTTCACGCCGTCATTGCCGGCGAAACGTATCGGCTGCCCCGGGTTGTGAGCTCAAGCGGCTTGCGGCTTGCCGTTCCCACCGATGTCGTCCTCGAAGGCATGGACTCCGATGTCTCGCGCGCGTTCGATCGGGCGTGTTCGGTCATCTCGAGCGCCGGTGCGATCGTATCGGAGCTTGAGCTCGGGCTCTTCTCCGAAATCCGATCCAGTAATTTGAATGCGACCATCCAGGCCGTCGAAGCACTCGCCTGGCACCACGAATTGCTGACCCGTCGCGGCCACGATTACGATCCCCATGTCAGGAAACGCGTCGAGCGTGGCGCGCAATTCTCGGCGGTGGATTATGTCCACGCACTGGGCCGGCGGTCCGATCTGATGCGGACATTCCAGCGCCTTACCGAGCCGTTCGATGCGCTGATCCTCCCCACCGTCCCGATTATCGCGCCAACCATGGACGAATGCGCGCGCAACGAAGACGATGTCCGCGCGAAGCTGATCCGAAATCCGTCGCTCTTCAATCTGCTTGACCGTCCGGCCATTTCGATTCCGATCCATCGGATCGGCGATGCGCCGGTAGGCCTGATGATTGTCGGCGAACGCGACGGTGATTGGCTGCTGCTCGACATCGCCCGCGCCATCGAGTCGCTGTTTGCGGGACGCCTTTGACGACGAACGGGCCGTTCGTGCTTGCCGATCACACCAGCACGGGGCTGCGCACGCGGCCGGCGCTGCCGAACACCCGCAGATAGCGCTCGATTTCCGGCGCGTTACCAGTCGCCTTTTCCGGATTGTCGGAGAGTTTCACGGCCGGCCTGCCATCGACCGAGGTCACCTTGCAGACGATCGAGATCGGATCGAGGTTGGCCGAACCGTCGGGGGCGCAGCCGGTGAAATCATTGGTCAGGTTGGTGCCCCAGCCGAAACTGATGCGGACGCGGCCGGCGAAATGAC
The DNA here is from genome assembly GCA_943369715.1 of Bradyrhizobium ivorense. GTDB lineage: Bacteria > Pseudomonadota > Alphaproteobacteria > Rhizobiales > Xanthobacteraceae > Bradyrhizobium > Bradyrhizobium ivorense_A. The sequence continues at coordinate 2,177 of CALROE020000215.1, read as the reverse complement.
GGTGGGTTTCCTCGATCGATCCGACGTCCATGGCGTCGGAGAACACCAGGAGCTTCTCCCTGGGCTCGCGCCCCTTCTCTTTCCACCATTTGATGATTTCCTCGCCGGCGGCGATCGGCGGCGCGCTGTCCGGACGGAAGCCGGTCCAGTCCGCGACCCATTCAGGCGCGTCGCGCAGGAACGATTTGGTGCCGAAGGCGTCGGGAAGGGCGATCAGCAAATTGCCGCCATAGGTATGGCGCCACTGGTCGAGAATCCGGTACGGCGCCCAGCGCAACTCGTCATCATTGTCAGCCAGGGCGGCCGCGACCATCGGCAGTTCATGGGCGTTGGTGCCGATCGCCTCGAGGTCGTTGTCCATCGCCAGCAGGACGTTCGAGGTGCCGGTGAACGATGATCCGAGGCCTTCCTTGACCGCCTCGACGCACCAGCGCTGCCACAGAAAACCATGGCGCCGCCGTGTTCCGAAATCAGACAGCCGCAGGCCGTCCAGTTTTTGCAGGCGCTCGACCTTGGTCCACAGCTTGGCCTTGGCGCGGGCATAGAGCACGTCGAGGGCGAAACGGCCCTGGCCTTTCATCGCCTGGCGCGATCGCAACTCGTTGAGGATGGCGAGCGCCGGAATCTCCCACATCGTGGTGTGGGTCCAGGGCCCGTGGAAGTGCAGTTCGTACTGACCGTCGACCTTGCGCAGTTCGTATTCGGGCAGTCGGAACGCGGCGAGCCAATTGATGAAATCCGGCGAGAACATCTGGGTCTTGCCGTAGAACGTATTACCGGCAAGCCAGATCAGCTCTTTCTTGGCAAACCGGATAGAGCGGGCATGATCGAGCTGCGCGCGCAATTCCTGCTCGTCGATGATTTCACCAAGCCGGACGTGGCGGCTGCGATTGATCACCGAGAAGGTGACCTGCTGGTCCGGATAGAATTCCCGGATCATCTGCAGCATCAACAGCTTGTAGAAATCGGTATCGAGCAGGCTGCGCACGATCGGGTCGAGCCGCCAGCCATGATTGTAGGTTCGGGATGCAATGTCGGTAACTGCCATAGGGGAACCCTAGCCCGCCGGGGGCCCCGCAACCAGTGCCGTTTCGGCCCGGCATGGCAGCTCAGCGCGAGTTCCGGTGCCTGGCCTGGCTGACGGCCTCCCGTACCCCGGTCCAGTCAGGCTTTTCCGGCGCAAATTGCCGCCTGAGGAAGGTCACCAGCTCGGCGAGCTGGTTGTCGCTCATGCTGTCCTTGAAGCCGGGCATGTAGCCGAGGTCGCTGGTCGCGGGTGCCGCGATGCCGTGCAGGATCACCTGGATCAGATTATCCGGCACGGCGCTGTGCAGATTGCTGTTCAGCGCCAGCGACGGCCGGCTGCCGAACAGCGGCGCGCCGCCGACCGCATGGCACACCGCGCAGGCGCCTTCGTAGAGCCGGGCGCCGGGCGGCGATGCCGAGGCCGCCCGGGCAAGGGTTGCCTGTTCCAGCTGGGCGGCGAGCGCGACCTGTGCCGGTTGACCGGTCGAAGCTTCGTTGAAGGACGCCAGATAGACCGCCATGGCGCGGATGTCCTGGTCGGGCAGGGCGGCGAGCTCCTTCACCACAGGCGCCATCGGACCCGCAGCCACGCCATGCAGGCGAGATTCGCCGGTCCGCAAATAAGCAAAGAGCTCATCCTCGCTCCACGGGATCGGCGCATGCGACAGCGACGTCAGCGGCGGCGCCTCCCAGCCCTCCGCAAAACCGCCGGCGAGGTAAGCGCCGGCCTTTTCCGCCCCCAGCGCATTGCGCGGCGAATGGCATGCGCCGCAATGGCCGAGGCCCTCGACCAGGTAGGCGCCGCGATTCCATGTTGCCGATCTGGTTGCGTCGGGCTGGAAGGCGCCCGGCTGATGAAACAGCGCGTTCCATCCCGCCAGCAGCGGCCGCCAGTTGAACGGAAACGCCAGCGTGTTTTCCGGCGTCCCGGCGCGCACCGCCGGCTGCGCCATCAGGTAGGCATAGAGCGCCTGCAGGTCGGCATCGCTGGTTTTGGCGAAGTGGGTGTAGGGAAACGCCGGATAGAGATGCCTTCCGTCGCGATGGATGCCCTCACGCATCGCGCGCTCGAAGGCGGGGTACGACCACGCGCCGATCCCGGTTTCGACATCGGGCGTGATGTTGGTGGCGTAGATGGTGCCGAACGGCGT